>NZ_JBEXKC010000028.1:0-96657 GCF_040609475.1 Streptomyces sp. NPDC004667
CGTGAGTCACGCGTCCCTGTCACCCCATAACGGGGTGTCTGGACGGAGGAGCCAACCCAGCCGCCAGTTGGGCGCTACCTCCAAGCCCGGTCCTTTAAGGCCGGGTCAAGTTGACATATCTGCGCATACCCAGGTCCGACTGGGTGGAGCGTGAGGATCCGCTCGCGGAGATCTTGAAGGTCCAGGACATGCTGCTGGCCGAGGGCCGCCTGGTCTGGGGCGCCCTCGTGCAGGCGAACAACGATCTGTTCGGGCGCGGCTGGGTCGACCTCCCGGCCGCCGTGATCTACAGCCCTGACACCGCGGTGTTCGACGACAGCCCGGACCTGCTCCTCGACATCGCGTGAAAGCTGTACCGGCTGAAGGGGACCCGGCAGCAGGATCCCGAACTCGCCGCGTTCTCGCGCATGCTCGCCAGCGAGATGGACCGGGAGATGCGGTTGGAGGTTCCCCGGCGACTGACGGGAAGTGCCGCCGTCTACTGCACCGACGTCATCGTCGCCCGCAGGCATCTTCCGGGCCGCGTACTGAAGGACTCGCTCTTCCCCCTGCTCATCGCTCCGGAGCGCACTGCGATGACGATGATGCTGCCGAGCCGCTTCTGGCCATCGCCGGCCTGACCCCGCCCCACCGGGGCGGGGCCGCTTCCGTTCGCCCGGCCCTCCCCGGTCACGGCGGCTGCCCGGTTCCGGATCACCGGTGCGCCTATCCGGGTCACTTCCGGACGTCCCCCGAGCGGGAGGCGCTCGGTGGGGGTAGGTCGTTCCGGGCAGGGTGACCCCGGGACGCATGAGGAGACCAGCTGTGTACGCAGTGATTCGGCGTTACGAAGGAGTGACCGACTCCGCCGAGGCGGGACGCCTGGTGGACGAGGGGTTCGTGCCCCTGCTCCGCCGGGTCCCCGGTTTCGTGGCGTACTACTGGGTGGATGCCGGGGACGGGGTGATGGTCTCCACCGGGATCTTCGCGGACCGGTCCGGGGCCGATGAATCGGTCAGGCAGGCGGCGGACTTCGTAAGGGACAACCTCGCACCGCTGCTCCCCAACCCCCCTCAGGTCACGGCCGGCCCGGTCGTGGCCGCCGGGTAGCGACCGGCGAAGCGTGCTCCGGCGGCGGTTCCACTCGCCGCCGGGCGGCCCTTGCCACAGTTCTATCCGGTCGTGAGGCAGGAAGACGCGGTCGAGTCAGGACGACGTCGCCGGCCCTGGGGCAGGCCCGGATCGCCGGGCCCCGGTCGGCGCAGACCGGATCGCCGGCGGGGCTGTACGTGAGACTGCCGGGCCGCAATGTCCTCGGTCTGCCCGGTCGGCCAACGGCCCGCCCGTTCCTGTCCTCGGTCGTCCTCGCGGTGAGCCGCGACGCGGGGGTGGAGCGCCGGCCGTGCCGCACGGGTGGCAGCCGTGCCGCACGGGCGCCGGCCGGATCCCGCGCCGCGTCGGCACCGGCGGCGGCGATACCCGGTCCCCGTCGAGCACCCCTTCGCGTACGTGCCGTCGTCGGAACTCCGGGGGGAGGCGGCGACCGCATGGGCGGCCGATCCCGGCGAGCCACTGATCGGGGCCACCGATCAGGGCCACCGATCGGGGCCACGGTTGCTTCAACTCCCCTGAACCACTGTGAAGTTGGCCCACTCGCCAGTAACATCCGACCGGCCAGTAACCCGCCGGCCCAGCAGCCCCCCGCGAAAGGGTCTCCTGCATGCGCTTGACCTCCCGCGTCGTCCCCGCCGCCCTCGCCGTGGCCGCCCTCCTGCTCGGCGTCCTGCCCACACAGGCCCAGGCCCGTCCCGACCGCGCCCCCGACCGGGTCACGGTCGGCGACCGGACCTTCATCGCCGACGGCCAGGGCCGCGCGCTGCAGTGGCGCGGCTTCAACCTCGCCGACAAGAACAGCCGGGGCGCCGACGCGTTCGCCGACATACACGAGAGCGACCTCAAGGACATGGCCTCCCGGGGCTTCAACCTCGCGCGCCTCGCCTTCTTCTGGGACGACCTCGAACCCACCCCCGGGCACTACGACCGCGGCTACCTCGCCAAGATGCGCCGCATCCTCGACTGGGCCGACCGCTACCACGTCAAGGTCGTCCTCGACGCCCACCAGGACATATACGGACCCCACTTCGGCGCCCGCGGCATCCCCGACTGGGCCACCCGTGACGAGGGGCTGCCCTTCACGCCCATACCCGAGGACTGGTTCTCCGAGTACTTCGAGCCGTCCGTACAGACCGCATTCGACCACCTGTACAAGGACGCCGACCTGCGCGCCGCGCACGCCCGCATGTGGATGACGGTCGCCTCCGCCCTGGGCAGGCACCCGGCGCTGCTCGGCTACGACCTCATGAACGAGCCGTTCGCGAAGTTCCTCGAAGGCGAGGACCTCCCCGCCGCCGCGACCCGCTTCGAGGCCGGCGAGCTCACCGAGCTGTGGAACCGTCTCGCCCGGGCAATCCGCCTGGTCGACCAGAAGTCGTGGGTGTTCGTCGAACCGACCGTCATCGTCGGGCTCGGCGTCCCGACCCGGATGGGCCGCATCGACGACCCGCACGCCGGCTACGCGCCGCACTTCTACGAGACCGCGATGGAAACCGGCGCCGACTACGACCCCAACGGCACCTTCATCCCCGCCTACGAGGCCGCGATCAGCGACTACCCGACCCGTAACCGCATGCCGGTGATCGTGGGGGAATGGGGCGGCAACCCGTACGTTCCGCACGCGAGCCAGTTCGTCACCGACATGACGGCCTCCCTGGACCGCTTCTCCAGTGGCTGGACGTGGTGGCAGTGGTGCCGGGGCGGCGGCTACTGCTTCCTCGACCAGACGGGCGCGGTGAAGCCCAACGCCCGGCTGCTCGTCCAGCCGTACGCGCGAGCCGTCGCGGGCGACCCGCTCCGGTTCGCGTACGACCCGGCCACGCGCACCTACACGCTCACCTTCCGCACCCGCGACAACGCGGAGGGACCCACCCAGATCACCGTGCCCAGGGACACCTACCCGGGCGGCTACCGCGTCGACGTCCAAGGCGGAAAGGCCAGTTGGGACGACCACGGCCAGACCGTCTCGGTGAGCACGCGCGGCAGGGCCGGTGCCACCTACCGGGTCACGATCAGCCCGAGGTAGCCGACCCGGTCCGCTCGGCGGGGCCACGTCCTCACCGGCCGCGGATCCTGGCCGGTTTGCGGCCTGGACTGCACGCGCCGGGTGAGGTTCGCTCGTACACCGACCGGCCCCACCGGGGGGCCGGGAGGAAACGGGGAAACGTCATGGCCCGTTCGATCAAGGCTCTCGCCGCGCTCGTCATGGCCGGGGCATCCATCCTGTGTGCGACCTCGCAGGCCTCCGCCGACCCGAACCCCAACCACACCGGCTCCACCCCGCAGTGGATCCGGCTGAGCACCAGCCACTACGTGGGCGTCTACACCGCCCCCGACGCGGGATCCGGCAAGTACAACAACATCACCCTCGCGCCGGGCAGCGACTGGGTCTTCGCGGACTGCTGGGTGGCCGGCGGGTCCGTCGGCAGCGACGGCAACGTCTGGTATCGCACCGAGACCGTATGGCAGAACAACCGGTCGGTCGCTGTGGGGGTGAGCTGGACGTTCGGACCGTACGTGGACGGCGCGGCGCAGTTCCACAACGTGCCCGGCCTCCCCCACTGCTGAACCAGCCGGTGGACACACGGCGGCCCGCGCACCGTTCCCGGTGCGCGGGCCGCTCCTCGCTCGCGGCAGCCGGACCAGCGCCATGGCCGAATTACGCTCTGTCATTGAATGATCGCCTTCGGTAGCGTTCTGGGACTGGCAAGATCACTACTGAGGGAGTCCGATGAGCGAGACCACGGTGGCCCCTGTGCTGGGACAGCTGCTGACGGCCCTGTCGGCCGGGCCCGGTACGGCAGCCAAGTTCGAGTCCTGGACAAGCCAAGGCGCCAACGAGCCGCTGACCGGGGAGGAAGTGGCCGCTGCCGCTCCCGCCGGCATGCTCGAGCAGCTGGCCGAGCTGGCGCAGGTGAGTGAAGCGGAAGCCGCGGCTTCGCTGGCCGAGGAGATCCCCGCTCTGGTGGACGCGATTCCGGCCGAGACCATCGAGGTGTTCCGGGCGGCTTCGAAGATCGCGGCCCTGACGCCCGAGGAGGAAGCGGCTGCCGAACAGATCGTGGCCGAGACCCGGACTCTCGCGGCCGCCCTGCCGCAGAGCGGTTCCTGGCTCGGTTCCGGCCCCAACGAGCCCCTCACCGAGGAGCAGGTGGTCCAGGCCCTGGGCGAGGACAAGATCGCCGAAGCCGCCGCGGCGCGGGGCCAGGACAGGGCCGAGGTTCTCGCGGAGCTGACGCGGACCCTGCCCGTGTTCATCGACGCGATCTCCCCGTACGGCTGGGTCGATGTCGATGTCCTGCGGTTCGTCCTGGCCCAGGATGACGTGAACGTGACGTCCGCGTAGCTCTTCCCGACACCCCTACCGACCACCGACTGGGAATGATCACATGCTGACGCTCAACACCAACATCATGTCGCTCACCACGCAGAACTACCTCAACATCACCGGCTCCACCATGGGAGTCGCGGCCGAGCGGCTCGCCTCCGGCAAGCGCATCAACTCCTCGAAGGACGATGCCGCGGGCCTGGCCATCTCCGACCGGATGACCACCCAGATCAACGGATCCGTCCAGGCGCCGCGCAACAGCAACGACGCCATCTCCCTCGCACAGACCACCGAGGGCGCGCTGAAGGAGGTCACCAACAACCTCCAGCGCATCCGCATGCTGACCGTCCAGGCGGCCAACGGTATTTACGCCGTCACCGACCGCCGCGCAATCCAGCAAGAGGTCGCCCAGCGGCTGGAGGCCATCGACACGATCTCGCAGCAGACCCAGTTCAACGGGATCAAGGTGCTGGCGAAGGACACCAGCATGAACTTCCAGACCGGCGCCAACGATGGCGACATCATCGCCGTCGCCATGAAGATGCTGAACGTCAACACGCTCGGCCTGGAGTCCTACGACGTCTCCAAGACGCTCGCCTTCACCGACGAAGCCGACCCCACGAAGATCACCTACATCGGCCCGGACGGCCAGCCCGCCACGATCGGGAAAACCGACGCGACCGCGGCAGGCACCTTCCTCATCGACCCGTTGTCCCAGATCGACTCCGCGCTCGTGGAGGTCACCAGCCTGCGTTCGGTCCTCGGCGCCGTCCAGAACCGCTTCGAGTCCAACATCCGCACCCAGGACACCGGCGTGGTCAACCTCAGCGCCGCCCGCGAGCGCATCGAGGCCACCGACTACGCCCTCGAGACCGCGAACCACACCCAGGCCAGCATCCTCCAGCAGGCCGGAATCTCCGTCCTCGCCCAGGTCAACGCCCAGCCCAAGAACATCCTCCCCCTGCTCCAGCAGCTCGGCTGACTCCACCAGACCCTCACACGTACCCGTCAAGCACCCGAGACCGAGCCCCCGGGGCATCAGCGGTCCCGTCCGATGTCCGGATGGCGGGCCACCGGCCCCGGCACGATGCCGGGGCCGTCTTCCTCGTGATCCCAAAGGCGCACCGACCTCGCCCTGGACCTCTTCTGCGAACTCCTCACTCGTGGTCGCGCAGGAAGGCCGGGATCTCGTCGCTGGTCGGGTGGTTCGGCAGGGGTGCCGGCTCGTCCTGGAGGAACGCGGTGATGACGGCGGCGGCTCGGTCGTCGTTGTCGTCGAGGCCGTTCCACATGTGGTGTCCGACTCCGGGCATGTACTGCGTGCGCTGGATGGCGGGGTCATGGGCAAGGACGGCCGTGGCCCACTGACGGACCTGGGAGGAGCACTCGGCGATCATCAGCATCGCGGGGGTCCGGGACCGCCTCAACTGCGGTTCGATGGAGGGCGAGTCCTTGACCGTCTGCTGGACGCGGAGGCTGGCGGCGGGGCTGAAGGAGAAGTTCTGTGCGGTGTCCTCGGCGGGGATGCGCTGCGCGTCGCGCGCGCAGTAGGCGGATGCGGTGTCGCTGCCGAGGTCTGCGGCGGTGAAGGCGTTGTCGCCTTCGGCCTGGCCGATGAGTCCGGTGTCGGGTGTGAGGAGTCCGAGTCGCATGAGGCCGAATGCCACGGCGTACCGGAGGACGTGCGTCGATCGCGGTCCGGCCACGGGCGGCGCGAGGTCCCGTGCGGATTCGCGGCCCTTGTGCCCGGTGACGTGTGCGGTGGGGCCGTCCATGGGGCCCGGTTCGGCGATGATCGCCCGGTGCAGGCGTGCGGCCATGCTCGGGTCGGCCAGGGCTCGGGTGAGCACCGCCCCGCCCGAGGAGAATCCGAGGACGTCGACCTCGCCCCTGTTCAGGTGGTCGACGAAGGCGCCGAGGTCGCGGACCGACCTGGAGATCGTGTACTGGCCGATGGGGAGCAGGTCGCTTCGTCCGCCGCCGGCCTGTTCGTAGGCGTAGACGTCGTAGCCCTGGCGTGCCAGGAGTTGCAGGAACCGGTGGTCGAGCACCGAGATGCCTCGGACCGGTCCGCCGTTGAGGTACACGAGCGGAACGGGACGCCGGGTACCGGAATTGGCGGGCGGGTAGTGGTACACCGCGACCCGGCTGCCCGTGCTCAGGCTCCAGTGCTGCGCGGTCACGAACGGCAGGGCCGGCGGGTACCGCCGGGCAGTCGGCGCGGTCGGGATGCAGACCGCCGCCGTCAACGCCGCCGCGACCACCACCGGCAGGAACGGCACGAACCGCGCCGGCCGAGTGCGGTGCCGACCCAGCCACATCGCAAGGGCAGTTCCGGCTCCGAGGGTGGTCAACCACGCGGCGAGCCCCGAGCCCGCACCGTTCGTGAGGGCGATCAGTGCGACAAAGACGCCGCACAGCAACACGACCACGGCCAGGGCCAGCAGTAACCGACCGGTGAACCGGACAAGACGTATGGCGGACGGGGACACGGCGTACCTCCAGTTTCAGAACGTCGTTTCAAAACGACGTTATCAAAGAAGGTAGGATCCTGATCGTGGGTAGGCCAAGAACGAACGACGAGGCCGTCAAAGAGCGGCTCGTGGTGTGCGCGACCGAGATGCTCGCCACCCGTCCGCGGGAGTCGCTCACGGTCCGCGCTGTGGCCGCTGCCGCCGAGGCGTCGACGACGGCGGTGTACTCGTTGTTCGGCGGCAAGGACGGGCTGATCGGCTCGGTGCGCGACAGGGCCGTCGCCGGCCTGTTCCAGGACCTGTCGGCGGTCCAGACCTCTGCGGACCCTCTCGCCGACCTCTACGCGCTGGCCGTCGCCTACCGCCGCTGGGGGCGCGGACACCGCCACCTGTACTTGGTGCTGTTCGGTGGTGTGCAGTCCTTCGACCCGTCGGGGGAGGTCGGTGGCGGCGATCCGGTCCGTCCGCTCCTCGCGGCGATCGATCGCGCGTTGGAGGAGTCCGTCCTCGTCGGCGAGACAACGTCGATCGCCCTGTCGATCTGGGCCACCCTGCACGGGCTCGTGATGCTCGAACTGGCCGGTGCCCTCGACGCCGCCACGGCCGAGGCGGCATTCCGGTCGGCGGTTCACGCCACGCTGCGCGGATGGACGACCCCCGCGGCGTTCCGCAGTCTTCGCGAAGCCGAACTCGCCCCGTGAGAGGACGTTCCGAGCCGGTATGACCGTCTCGTAGTCAGCCGGGAGGTCCCCGTGCCGTAGCCCCGGACGCTGCGGGCCTCGCCGACGCCCGGCCCCGTCGAGGGGGCGAGCGCTTCCGGCCGACGTCGGGCTGGTCCGAATCCTCTTGGACGGCACGGGGACCGGCTTGCAGCCGCCGTCCGAGGTCAGGTGCTGTGCCTGATGGCCGTACGGATCCAGTCCGCGTAGGCGGGCACGTTGGTGTAGAGGCCCGGCCCGGCCGAGCAGGCGAACCCGGGGGCGCCGGGACCCGAGGTGGCTCCGATGAGCTCCCACCGCCCGTGCCGGCCCTTCTGGAGCTGCGGCCCGCCGGAGTCCCCGAAGCACGCCATGGCCCCGGGCGCACGGCTGATCGTGCACAACCGGGTCCGGTCCGCATAGCCGGGGGCGCACTCCGCATCGGCGCCCCTGCGCGTATCGAGCTCCTGCATCCGCTCCGCGAACTTCAGCTCGGTGTCGACGGTCGTGCCGAATCCCAGGATCCGGGTCGGGGTGCCGGGCCGCCCGGCCCGCTCCGCGATGTGGACCGGCTTCTCGGTGACCGGGCGGTCGAGGCGGACCAGCGCGAGGTCGTCCTTGTTGGCCGCCTTTCCGTCACCGTTGACGTAGCCGGGGTGGACGACGATCCGCGCGATGGCCCGGACGGTTCCCCCGGACTTCCGCTCCTGGCTGCCGATCCGGACGGTGCCGTCCAGCTCAAGGCCGTCGCCCTCCACGCAGTGGGCCGCCGTCAGCACCCACTGCGGATCGATCAGCGACGCCCCGCAGGAACCGTCGTAGAGCCCGTGCTTCGGGGCCGACTCCGGGATCGTCGCCATGAACGGGTAGCGCTCCGTGGAATCGGTCCCGCCCACGATCGCTCCGGCGCTGCCGGACATCAGGGTGGCGCACGTCGCGACCGCGAGAGCGCCGACGGCGGTGGTGCGCGCCGCCCGGCGGCGAGCTGACTTCGAGCCGAACACTGGGGGCTCCTTTCCTCGTGGAACAGGGTGTGTCCGTCCACCCTCCTTCGTTCAAGATCCACCGGACCATCCGGCTGGCGGGCCCGCGTGCGGTAGGGGTACCCCCACCCTTCGGCCGATCCCGCGGCGGTCGCCGGAATACCCCGACCCGTCGGCGGTTCGCCTGCATCGGGTGCGGGCATTCGACGTACGCGAAGACCTCCGAGCGGGGCCTGCGGTTCTTCGCGCACGCGCCGCACGCCCCGGACTGCGGGATCGCCCGCCAGGGGCATCCGAGGCCCACCACCTCCTCAAACTGGAGCTGGCCGACGCGGCCCGGGAGGCCGGAGCCCACGCCAAGTTGGAGGTCCGGTGCGCCGGCCGGGGGGGCGTTCCCGGCGGACGCAGCTCCGGCGGACACGGCTGTGGCGCCCGCGCCGCCACTCCGCCGCGTGAGCGGGAGCGGGACCGGCCGGACGGTGCGTCAGAGCATGGCGAGCCGGTCCACCAGCAGTTCCACCCTCCGCTCGGCGTCACCCGACGGCAGCCGTCCCGCGCGGGTCAGGGTCGCCAGCCCGTGCAGGGCCGCCCAGAACACCTCGGTGAACAACGCCGGGTGGACGCCGTCCCCGGCGACCTCGACGAGGCTCTCCAGCAGGGCGGCGAAGGCGTCCTTCAGGGGCTCCGGGGTGTCCTCCCGCGCGAACGCCAGGCCGCCGTCGAGCCGGAACATGGCGTCGTAGACCGCCGGGTTCCGTTCGGCGAAGCCGAGGTAGGCGCGGGCGAGGGAGGCGACCCGGGCGCGCGGGCCGTCCGCGGCGGAGGCCGACGCCCGCAGCGCCGCGGCCATCTCGGCCGCGCCTTCGAGGGCGACGGCGCCGATGATCTCGCGCTTGCCGCGGAAGTGGCTGTAGAGGACGGGCTGGCTGTACTCGATGCGCTCGGCGAGACGGCGGGTGGTGACCGCGTCCCAGCCCTGCTGCTCGGCGAGTTCGCGGGCCGTCGCCAAGATGAGGCGCTCGCGGCCCGCCCGCTCGCGCTCCTTGCGTTCCTGTACCGACATGATTCGATCCTAGCACCGCTAGACATTCGAGCGGCAGCAGTACTAGCGTTGCCTCATCATCTAGCGGCGCTAGATCCCAGGAGGGGTCATCATGCTCCATGCACTTGAGGTCTTCACCACCGTGGCCGTCGGCGTGATGGTGGGAGTGGAGTTCTCCGTCGCCTTCTTCGTCAACCCGATCCTCGACGGCCTCCCCGGAGACAACGGCCTGCGCGGCCGCACCCACGGGGCCCGGCTGCTCGGCGCCGTGATGCCGTTCTGGTACATCGGCTCGCTCGTCCTCGCCGCGGTCTGGGCCGTCGCCGGACGCAACCACCACGGCGCCGGCCTCGTCGTCACCGCCGCCGCGTTGCTGATCCTCAGCGTGGTCATGTCGATCCTGCTGCTGGTCCCGATCAACAACCGGGTCAAGACGTGGACCGCCGACGGCCTGCCGGCCGACTGGAAGCAGCAGATGAACCGCTGGGACCGCTTCCACTACGTCCGGGTCGCCGTCATCATCGCCGCCTTCGCCCTGCTGGTCACCGCCCTCGGCTGAGCCCGCGGGCCGGCCGGCATCCGCAGACGCGGCGGCAGGCTCGGCAGGCTCGGCAGGCTATGCGCCCTTGCGGAAGAGGCGGTTGAGGAGGAGGCCCACGCGGGGATCCCAGGTGGGACCCGGGGGCACGGCGATGCCCACCTCCTCGGCCAGTCTCCGCAGGTGGACGTCGACCGCGGCCTCCGCCAGCCCGGCGTGCGCCGCGGCCGCCCGGCGGCCGCGCCGCCAGGCGACGAGCCCGGCGGCGGCGCCTCCCACGGCGGCCGGCCACCAGAAGCAGCCGAGCACCAGGTAGCAGCAGGCCCACACCGATCCGGCCACCTCGGCATCGAACCGGGCCCTCGTGGTCCGCAGCTCCGCCCTGACCTCCTCCGGCAGCACCAGCCACAGCCCGGGCCAGCAGGCGGCCAGGTCGATGCCGTACTGGCCCCGCAGGCGGCCCTCCACCCCGGCGAACCGGTCACCGGTGTACGTGGGCCGGGCCGGTGAGGAGAGCCCCATCCGGTCACGGCGGGCGGTGAGGTCCGTGATCTGCCGCAGGTGCGCGTCGTCGCGGTCGTACGGTGGGTTGTCGCGGCGGATCCCGTCGATCTGCCGCTGCAGGTCTCCCCAGACCCCGGCCCGACGTGCGGTCACCCGCCGGGCCAGCCGGCGGGCCGGTCGTGGCCAGTCCCCCGTCCAGACCCGTGCGGCGCCCTCGCCGCACACGCGGACGAACATCCCCATGGCCACGGCCACGAGGAGGGCCACCGCCACGGCCGTGACCTGACCCACGACCGGCCGGTGCGCCACCGTCTCGGCCCAGTGCCGGGCCTTCTCGATCAGGAGACCCGCGTCGAGGGCATGGTCCTGGCCGAGTACGGCGGCGCAGGCGCTCGCCCCGACGAAGAGCAGCCCGGGCAGCGCCAGGGCGGAGACCCACTTCTCTGCCAGTTTCTCGCCGAGCTGGTCCAGGACGGGGGTCACCGGCTCACGCCTCCAGAACGCGCAGCGGCAGGTCCCGCAGCCGGCAGCGCCCGCCGGCCGGCAGCGCACCGCCCGGCTGCCGGACCTCCTTCAGGCCGCACCAGCCGTCGGGGCACGCGTACACCTCACCGGCGGGGTGCGGGGCCAGTCCGGGAACGTCGCCCTCGCCCTCCCCGCGTGTCGTACCCGTGGCGCCGGTCAGCACGTGCTCCGGGATGCCCAGTCCGTCGATCGCCTGCCGTACGGTCGTCGTACCGGCGCGGACGGCCCGCGCGGCGGAGTGGAGTTCCTCGCCCCGGCCCTCGGACGCCATGACGTCCTCCAGCCATGACATCGCCGCGCAGAAAGCCGGGCGCAGCGAACGGTCTTCCTCCATGGTCCTTCCCCCGTTCGTCGTCATGGTCCGCTGTGGATGACCGAAGCCCAGAACAGCGGGTCGTCGTAGTGACCGTGGGCGCGCAGCGCGGCGACCGCCCGGTGCAGGGCGTACGCCGGGCCGGGGCCGTCCGGTGCCCCGAGGTTCCGGTAGACCTCGCGGGCCAGGAGCGGCCCCATGTCGTCCTGGACCGTCCACAGGCTTCCGATCACGTGCCGGTAGCCGCACAGCTGGAACGCGGATGCCACGGAGATGACCTCGTCGGCCAGCTCCTCCCCGGCGGCCGCGCTGTGGCAGGCGGACAGGTAGGCGAACTCCGCGTCCGGCAGCCGCTCGGTGGCCAGTTCGCGCAGGGTCAGCTCGCCGCCGGACAGCAGGAGTCGGCTGCGGGAGGGGTCGCCCGGGTCCCGTACGCCGTGACAGGCCAGGTGGGCGTGGGTGTGCGTGCGCAGGGCGGCGAGCACGGCGTCGGGTGTGGCCTCGGTGTCCCGCAGCTGCTGTCGGCGCCCCGGCATCGCGCCCACCGCCGTCAGCTCGTCGTCCAGGGCCGCCAGATGCGGGTACGCCTGACCGGCGGCGTCGACGGCGACGGTCAGGAGCGAGGCCCGGTCGGGGCCCGGGGCCGGCCGGGAGCGCGCGTGCAGCAGGGAGCCGAGGGTCGGGACGTACGAGGAGACCACCCGGTCCTGGACGTACACGTCGGCGCGGTCGGCGCGGTCGGCGTGGTCGCCGTGGTTCAGGAGGGCCGCGTGCAGCGGCAGCAGGGACAGCGCTCCCGTCGGGCACCACCACAGCCGTGGCAGGGGCTCGCCGGGGAGCGGGTTCCGGCTGAGGCCCAGGCGGTCGAGGACGGGGCCGGCGATGTGTGCGCCCAGCCACCGCAGGGTGTCCTTCATGGCGCGGTCCTGCCGGTACCGCTCCGGGCCGGGGGTCGCCCGGTCGACGAGCGCCGCGACGGCGGTGCGGAAGGTCTCGGCACGGGCGGTGACGTCGTCCGCCGTGACCCGCAGTGGCAGATGCTCCAGGGTCCCCGGGCCGTCGGCGGAGGGAGTCAGCAGCAGGGCGAAGCAGGCCTGCGGCGACACGCTGATCACGACGACCGGCCCCTGCGCCGCCGCCTCGCGCAACTTCTCCCAGGTGGGCGGGCGTTGAAAATCCTCGAAGCCGGTCAGCGCCCGGATCTCCGCCACCAGGGAGTCGAAGTCGCCCGCCGACTGCCGGCGCTGCTGCGGGCTGCGGTGTGATGCCACCAGCTCGGCGCAGACCCGTTCGAAGCGGCCGGCGAGCCCGGGGGCCGCGACCGTGAGCTCGTCGTGCCGGCCGCGCAGTTCCAGTGCCTGGGCCAGCAGGACGCCGCGCCCCTGTTCCAGCCGGACGAGCGCCTCCCGCACCTCTTGGGCCCTGATCGACACGGTCGCGGCGACGGTGGCGAGGTAAGGCAGCTCGCGCAACCGTGCCTCCTGCGACTCACGGCCGAGCGCACGGCCCGTCAGCTTGGGCACGAGATCGCTCAGCGCCAGGTCGAAGGCGGTGCGGGACCGTTCCAGGTCGCCCAGTTCGGCGGCTCCCGCGCCCCACATGGCGGCGCAGTGCAGCCGACTGCGGATGTCCTGGGCGGGTGCCAGGGCGGTGGCCTCGTACTGGTCGACCGCGTCGGCGAGGTCCTCGACGCCGCCCAGCATCCGGGCCCGCGCCTGCAGGACGTGTCCCAGTTCCAGCCGGGCCATCAGCTGGTGGGGGCCGGCGTCCGACGGCTCCCCGGCGAGCGGCCGCAGGAGCCTCTCGGCCGCGTGGAGGTCGTCGGGCTCCTCGGCGTGCGTCCCTCGCTCGAGCAGGGCCACGGCGAGTTTGATCGCCATGACGGGGTGGTCGGGTTGGGACGGCGGCGTCGCCGACACCGCGAACGTCAGATCGTCGATGGCCTGTGTGATGTCGGCGAGGTCGTGGTGGCTACGGAAGCGTGCGGTGAGGACGGCGGCCCGGTTGGTGAGCCGCTGGGCGTGGTGGGGGGAGGCTGCCGCCCGTGCGACGGCCGGATGGTGGACGGCTGCCGCAGCGGCTTCGAGGTCGGCCGCCCGTTCGAAGGTGTGGTAGCGGTCCAGACGGGCCAGGCCCAGGAAGGAGGACGTCGCGGCGAGCGTCTCGTCGTCCAACGCCGTGTTCGGAAGGACGGTTTCGAGGACGGAGATCGACGCGTCGAGATCGGCGATCTCACCGGTGAGCTCGAAGCGCATCCTCAGCGCCTGCCCCAGTTCGGCGCGGCGTCGGCTGCGGTGCGGCTCTTCGATCCGCGGCGCTTCGACGGCCGCGCGCAGCATCTCGACGGCCCGGTCGAGCCGCTCCCGGCCACCGTCCCGCATGTATGCGGTCAGCTCGGCTTCCGGGCTGTCGTCGGGATGCACGGTCGGGGGCTCTTCGGCCAGCGCCCGCCTCAGTCCGGCCAGCATCCCGGCGCGGGCGGGGTCGCCGTCGGGCAGGAAGGCGAGGGCCCGGCGCATGTGGTCGATGCCCGCCCGCCGGTACTTGTGGGGCTCGCCCGCGACACCGGCCATCGCCAGTACGGCCGATCCCAGGTTGAACGTGATGTAGGGCTCGGACTGCGTGCCCTCGGCCCTCTCCCGCGCCCAGAGGAGGCACACGGTGGACGCGGTGATGCCTTCCTCGTGGCCCTCCTCCACGCTGGCGAGGAACAGGGCGACGCCCACGGCGTGCACGATCTCGTACACGGGGGCCACTCCCCGCGGATCCCCCTCGTGCAGGTCGCGCAGGTGCTCGGGCACGAGCTCGGGCCGCACCGCGTGCACGACATCGAAGAGGAACCGGGTGGCGTTCACGCTCCACTCGCGCATTTCCTCGGGCAGGTGGCGGCACCGGGCGAGGTAGTAGCAGGCGGCCAGGTAGACCTCGTCGAAAGCGAGGTCCCCGGCCGCGCCCGTCTGTTCCGGCGTCAGCCGGTCGCGCACGTCGTAGAGCGTCATGGCGACGTTGTAGTGCGTCCGGCCGGCCAGCACGCTGTCGCGCGCGTCGGCCGACCACGGCGCGGGTCCCTGCGGATCCGCCATCGCCTGACGGACGCGAGCACGCAGATTTGGATGTAATCCGGCCATTGCCGTTCCCCCGATCACCCGAAAACCCGCCCGCATCGGCTCCTGCGGTGACGGCAAACGCTAGCGAGCGGGGGTCGGGGGAGGGACGCGAATCCTGAAACATCCGCCTGCGAACGGTCTTTCGAGGGGCCCGGTCGGCGGGGCGGGCGGCACCGGTCGCTCCGGTGCGGGCCTCGTCCGCCCGGGACCGGGCAGCCGCCCCGTCACCGGACTTCTCGGCGGCGCTTCATGTACGAGAAGGTCACGGCCGCCAGCAGCGCGGGTATGGCGGCGAGCGGGGCGAAGAGGAAGGCCCAGACGACCTGGGCCGGACCGTTCGACAGGTACGTGTGGCTCTCGACGGTCAGGGCGACCACGACCTGCCACAGTGCCACCGCGACCAGGACGGCCGCGGCCGTGCAGGCCGTCGCGGCAAGGGTCCGGGAGCGCAGCAGCCGCTGGCGCCCGCTCACGAGCAGGAGCGGGAAGAGGGCGGCCAGTTCGGCGAGGACGGACAGGCCGCCGACGTACGCGATGCCCCACCCCGGGATGGCGTAGACATCCCGCAGGACCTCGTCGCTGTAGCCGACGATCGCGGCCACGTCGCCGGTCCCGGTCCGACATCGGCACTCCTCACGCCCGGTTCCCGCCGGGCGGCCGGGTCGCGTTCCGCGATGTGCCGGGCGGGGTGCCGTCCTGCGCGTCGTGGGTGGGGACGGCGTGGCGGAGCCGGTGGAGCGTCCAGCCCTCCAGGCCGGCGAAGTCTTCGGGGCCCGCGAGGGGGTTGGCCAGCAGCCGCGTGCTCTCCTCGAAGATCTGTTCCGCCCGGCGGTAGGACAGCCTGGCGCGGCCGGTCGTCGGGCAGGTGTCCGGGACCGGGGTGCGGGCGGGGGCCTTGCGGTCGGTGAGGAAGAGCGGGCCGTGGGCGCGGCCGGCGACGAGCCGGGGCAGGAGCCGGGCGGTGCCGGACCGCCAGTGGATCCACTCGGGGGTGCCGCCCTCGGAGACGACCCGGCCGCGCTTGTCGGCGGGCGACAGCTGCTCGACGTTCAGGCGCAGGATCTCCTCGGCCCGTGCGGCGCTCTCGTAGAGGAGCAGCCAGAACGTCTTCTCCCGTAAGGACGCCTCCAGCGCCCACAGGGCGGCGATCTGAGGCTTCGTCAGCCCCTTCTCGCGCGGCGGCACCGGGCGACGTTCGACCCCGATCGTCGGGTCTGCCTCGATCCACCCCTGGGCCTGCCACCAGCCGATCGCCTTGCGCGCGATGGACACTTCGCGGTTGACGGTGTCGGCGTCCATCTCGTCCGCCCGCGCCGCCGCGAGTTCGGCGAGTACGGGCGGCAGCCCGGGGTCGTCGATCGCCGCGAGGCCGAAGGGCGGGGGCGTCGCACGGCGGCGGGCCGGCCCGGTCGGGGCTCGTTCGCCGCGCAGCATCCAGCCCCAGGTGGTGAGCGAGATCCGGTAGATCCGTACGGAGGAATCCGCGATGCCCGCACCGGTGAGGTAGCGCTCGACTGCCGCGGCGTACGTCTGCGGCACGGCCGCTCGTTCGATGGCCACCCGTCCGCCCCTTCCGGTCCTCTCCCAGTGAATGTGCACACCTGGCCCCGGGCGAGAATATCGGCACTGCCGCAGTAAATCCGGCGTTTACTGCGACAGCCACTGAATACTCACACCAAGTCCGGCTTTCCTTGGCGCACTTGACTGGATATCGATCTTAAAGGTGCGCTACTTTCTAAAGGCCCTTTAGTTCAGGGGTTGACCAGTTGACCAGTCGTCCCGGATACGGGGAGGAAAAAGTGGTGGAGCTCGGGATCCTGGCGGCGGCAGCGGTCGGCATCGCGGGGGACTTCCTGTCCGGAGTCCTCCAGAACATGGCCGCCGGTTCCGTCACCGACCTGGTGAGGCAGCGCCTGCGGTCCACGGCGGACGGCGCGAGGGTGCTGGAGCGGTTCGAAGGGACTCCGCAGGATTCAGGGCGCCGGATGGAGGCCGCGGGCCTGCTCGCCACCTCCGCTCGGAGCGACGCCTCGTTCGCGCGGGAACTGGAGGACGCGGTGAAGCTCCACCAGCACAACACCCACCAGGGCACCGCCACCTCCGGCTCGTCGCACCACCAGGTCAACATCAACGGTGGTGGCGTCAGCGGGAAGAACGCCCAGGTCGCAGGCGGCAACATCGACAGCAGAGGAAACGCACCACCCGCATCGGTTTCGGCGCCCTCGCCGTCCTGGCCGTCGTGCTCGGTGGCTACGGCGTCACGCAGTGGGTCGGCGGGGATGACGGCGCCGGCCCGGGGCAGGTCGATGCGCGTGGTGGCGGCGGAGGCGGTCGGATCTCCACGCGCAGCGTGGCGTCCATCGGCGCGGACCCGGGGGAAGACGGCGTGAGGGAGACCTGGGACGCGTTCGGCGCTGCGATGAAGGACCGGGACTTCGCTCGCATGTGCGCTTTGTACACCCCGGAGGCGCGGCAGACCCTGGAACAGGCGAACGGGGACTGCGCCACGTACATGGAGACGGCCTCACAGAGCTCCGACGCGGACTTCCTGACGGACAGCGGCCGCAGGATGCTGGTGAAGAAGGTGCAAGTCAAAGGAAAGGCGGCACAATTGACCCTGAATCCGCAGGGAAAGCCCGAGGACGTCAGCCATACCTTCATGGATCGGTTCGTGGACCGCTGGCGGATCTCCGCCAAGGACCACCGCGCAGAATTCCCCGACGAGGGATGACGTAGCGTACTCCCCGAGGTCGGGGCGCGAGGAGGGCGAGCGGATGGCGGCATCGGGGCGTCGTGAACGGCAACGGGCTCAGATGTCCGCGGAAGTGCGCTCCGCCGCCCGCCAGGTGATCACCCATCAGGGCGTCGAGGCCCTCACCCTGGCCGAGATCGCCCGGCGCGTCGAGGTCACCCCCGCCGCCCTGTACCACCACTTCGAGGGCGGACTCCCGGAGATCGTGTACCGGGTGGCGGATGACATCGTCGACGATCTGGTGAACGAGCTGCAGGCCGCGGCCCTCTCCCATCCCGCGGACAATTTCGCGATGCGGATGATCGAACCGGTGCGTGCGCTGCGCCATTGGGCCATCACGCACCAGCCCGAATTCAACCTGCTGTTCGGCACGCCGGCCACGGCCGCCGGCGACGCGCACCGCGAGCTGACCAGTTCCTGGGTGCGGCGGCTCGCCGCCCTCTGGGGGCCGGTCTTCGTGCGGCTGTGGGCGGAACGCCCGTTCCCGGTTCTCGCCGAGGACGAGATGGATCCGCGCCTGCGGCAGCAGATGCTGGACTACCGGGCGGACACCGGCGTGGACCTTCCTCCCGGCGCGATGGTGGTGATGCTGAGCTGCTGGCGGTCGCTCTACGGCCAGATCGCACTGGAGGTCTTCGGGCACTTCGCTCCGCTCTTTTCCGACCAGGAGCCCATGTTCGAGCTGCTGATGCGGGAGCTGGTGCGTGGCATGGGCCTCGAAGGGCAATACGAGCCGCCGACTCGATGAGCCGGCGGCCCGGAACGGGCACCGTCGCGGGGGCGGGGCCGGAAACCCAGGTCGTGTCCCGCCGCGGGACGCGCGTCCGGACGCGGTTCGCCGCTCGTGCTGAGCGAGCGCCGACACCGCCCGTCACGAGGAGGCTGAACGATGTCCACGTGGTTGATCATCTCGGAGGAGACGAGCACGGCCGAAGGAGCGGCACCGCACCGGCAGGTCACGCTCGTTCGGACCGTCAACGGCAAGACCCGCGAGCAGGCGCTCGTCGAACTGCACGACGTGGCGAAGAAGCACAGGCCCGACTCGCTGAAGAGCGCGTCGACCGTGGTGGGCCGCGACAGCGACGGATCGTTCTGGGTGCTGGCGAAGAACAGCAGGGGCCAGGCGTCCTGCAACCTCCGCCTCATCGAGCGGATAGGTTCCTGAGGCATCAGCTTGTGCCGGTCCCGGAACCGCGTCCGGTGGCGGGGGTCGGTACGGTCCGGGCCGGCGGGGCGTCCCGGGCGTCCTGGGCGTCCTGGGCGTCCTGGGCGTCCTGGGCGTCCTGGGCGTCCTGGGCGTCCTGGGCGTCCTGGGCGTCCAGCCTGAGCAGGCTGTAGCGCCGTTGTACGACGGACAGGCCCGCGACCGCCGTTCCGAGGGCGAGCCATCCGGCCGGTCCGGCCGTCATCACGGCGCCCGTGAGCAGCAGCGGCCCGGCGGACTTCTGTACCGACTGGGCCATGCCCGCCACCCCCAGGTAGGACGCCCGCGCCTCCTGGGGCGCGAGGGACACCGCCAGCTCCCAGGAGCTCACCGACCGCATCAGCTCCGCCAGGGTGACCAGTACCGCCACCGCCAGCAGGACGGCCGAGGCGGTCCAGGTCCCGCCTCCCGTCGACAGCACGAGCAGGGCGCAGCAGGCGAACATCGTCAGCCCGTACAGGCGGACCGCGCCCGCCGCCTGGCGCGGCTCCTCGACCCTGGCGGACACCCGCAGTTGCAGGACGACGACGAGCACGGTGTTGATCACGAGGAAGGCAGGGACCAGCGTGTGGGGTGCGTCCGTGTGGTGGACCAGCCACAGCGGCAGCCCCACGTTGAGGACGGAGTCGTCCAGGTTCATCGGCACGTCCAGCAGGACGAACCGCAGGTATCCGCGGTCCCGCCAAGGGCTCGGTCCGGGCTGCCGCCGCCCGGTCGGTCCGCAGGCCCCATCCCCCTCCCGCGCCTCCTGGCCGGCTTGTCCGGCCGGGCCGCCCGTGCGGGCCGTGCGGGCCGGCACCCGCGGGTGGCCGCCCGCCTCCCCGGTGCGCCACACCAGCGTGGCGGCCGCGACGAAGGACAGGGCGTTGGCGAGTATCAGCACCTGGTAGGCCTCGCGGCTGCCCACCGCGAGGCCGATCGCGGCGAGGCCCGCGCCGAGCGCGTAGCCGGCGTTCGCGGAACTGCGCGACAACGCCTGGTAGGTGGCGCGCCGTTCGCCCGCGACCCGTGTGGCGAAGAGCATCTCCAGGGTCTTGGCCGCCCGGTCGCCCAGGTTGGTGAGGGCGACCACGAGCAGCAGCGCTTCGAAGCGCGTGACGACGAGCAGCGCGCACAGGGTCGCCAAGCGCAGCAGATGACAGCCGATCAGCAGCGAGCGCACCGGGAACCGGCCGGCCAGGTGGCCGGCGAGCGGCGAGCCGGCGATGCCCGCCACTCCGGCTGCGCCGAACAGCAGGCCCAACTGCCCGGCGTCCAGACCGACGACGAAGGTGAAGTACAGGACGGAGGCCGCGGCCCACACCCCCGAGCCGGTCCGATCCAGCAACAGGGCGAGCAGCATGATCCGTGCGGGGCGGCCCCCCGGCGGCCGGCGCAGCTGCGCCAACAGGCCGGCCCCACCGCGCCGACCCGGCCCGCCCTCCCGGCCCAGCCGACCCTGCTCACCTTCACTGCCGCGCCGACCCTGCCGGCCCTTCCCGCTCCCCCGGCCGTCCCCGCCCCGCCACATCCCGAGCCCCCGAATCCTCAGCGAAAGTATCTCGATGTCGAGATATCTGGCGGTCAGCCTGCCCGACATCAATCTCGACGTCAAGATACTTAAGGGGTCGTACAACCGGCCCCACCAGCACTGGTCCCCGGACCGCCGGCCCCTGCCGGCCCCTGCCGGTCGACGGGCGGTCGACGGGCGGGTACCCGGCCGACGGGTGGCGCACGGCAGGACCTCTGCCACCATGGCCCCATGGACGCACCGACCCGTGGCGCGTGGCTCCGCGCCGGAATCAGCCGTGACGGCGGCCCGCTCGAAGAGACCGGGCACATCGTCTGGCTCCAGAGCGGCACCCTGTACGCGGACAGCCGCGGCTTCGCCGGGAGTACCTCCTACGACGGCGAGCAGGTCACCTTCCACCACGACGTGGGCTCCCCCGGCCACGACATCGGAAGCCTGCGGCCCGAGGGCACCGGCATGATCGAGACCGGCACCAACCTCGACGGCAGCACCTTCCTGGAAGTCTGGACACCCCTGCCCGACAGCGACGGCCCGGCCGGCTCCTGGACCGCGGCCGGTACCCAGACCGTCCGCGTGGGCCGCCACGTCGTGCACGTCGACGCCGCCGCCCGGGGCACCCACTTCACCCTGCCCGACGACCTCCCCCCAGCGTGATCTTCAACGTCCGACGCCGAACGATCCTCAGCGGAACTCGTGGACCACCTGGATCTCGCCGACCAGGTGAGCGTTGAAGTCGTCCAGCTCCTCGGCCGGCACCCACAGTTCGAGGATCGTCCGCCCCCCGGCCTGCCGGACGGGGTACCGGCTGAGGAACTCCGACTCGACCTCGAACCGGGTGACGAAGCCGACACCGCTGTGCTTCACGTTCCAGTCCCTCGCGATCCTGATCGCGTAGTCCTCGTTGAGGACCGGGTAGAAGATCGGCTGCTCGGGGAGCCGCGGCGGCCAAGCGCGCCAGTTCAGCTCGCGGACCAGGTCCAGCTCCTCGGGGCCGGTGGGACGCCACAGGGTCGTCGTTGCTCGCCTGCTGGTCATGTGCATCGCTCTCCGAACGCGTGAGGCCGTCGGCACGGCTGGTCCGAGACCGGACGATACCTGCGCCGGCAACTCGACAGCCACGCGGTTTCCGCCCCGCGCCATCGCCGTGACCAGCAGTTACGGACGACTGCACGTCGGCGCCGGTCAGAACTCGACGGTGACGAAGCCGTCCTCGTCCGCCGCGGCGGGTTCGACCACCCGGTACCCGAACTCGTCCTCAAGGGCGGCCAGATCCCAGTTCGCGGCCCGTTCGCGGTAGTTGAAGACCAGGTCCTTCGACTCCCCGCCGTGCTGGAGGATGCGGGCGACGGCGATGTCGTCCGGGTGTCCGTGGATCTTTCCGTTCGTGGAGACCAGGTAGCGGCCGCAGTCGAGGAGGCCGAGGAGCTCGTTCGAGGTGTTGTGGGCGCTGCCGTGGTGGGCGAGCTTCAGGGCGTCGATCCGCAGGCGCCCGCCCGCGGCCTCGGCGCGCGGGCGGAGCGAGGCCGCCAGCCGCCGGTCGTCCGCGTCGCCGGTGAGGACGATCCGGATGCCCTCGAACGAGAAGAGCAGGCCGATGCTGGTGCGGTTCGTCGCGGAGCCGTCCCGTTCGAACGGCGCGGCGGCCAGAGCGGCGACGTCGACCGCGCCGAAGTGCTCGATGCCGGGCACCGGGTGCCTCTCCTCGGGATCCACTCCCGGGATCAGGCCGGCCTGCGCGCACTTCGTCTCCCACGCCGGGATCAGCGCCTCCAGCAGACCGCGGTCCGGCGCCAGCACCTCCATCGTGGAGCCGTCGTCGAACCAGGTCAGCGGATGGCCCACCTCGATGCTGCGCCCCTGGAACGCCTTGTTCCACGGCAGGTTCCGGGTCATGAGCGTGGTCGTGAGCAGTTCTCCTTCCACCGCACCGAAGACGTCCCGGTCGTGGAGGTGGTCGAAGCCGTTGAACCACACGTCCCCGAGCTCCACCGGCTCCTGCCCGTCTTCGAGCAGCGCCAGCACGCCGAGGACGTGGTCCTGGTCGACATGGGTCACCACGAGCACGTCGATCGTGCGGTCCAGATCGGCGAGGAGGGGCTTGATCCGCTTGTACGTGTCGTGGCGTCCGCCGTCGACGAGGATCCGCCGGGTGAAGTCGGCGTTGCCGTATTCGAGGAGCAGGCAGTCGCCGTCCTCCGCGGGCAGCATCCTGAGCCGGATCATCATGTCCTCCTTTGCCGCAGGTCGAGGATGAGGAACGGCTCGCGCGTGTCGACCAGCCAGGAGAGCCGGCGCGCCTCGTCGAGGCGGCGTGCGCACGCGGGGTCCTCGGGGAAGGCCGCGAGCCCGTCGACGAGCCAGGAGAGCCCGAGCGTGTAGAAGGGGATGCCGCGGTCGAAGGCCTCGATCAGAGCGTCCCGGCCCCGCCGCACGTCCCGCCGGTCCCCTCGGGAGCGGCGCAGCAGGCGTACCGCCCGCAGGATCGCCCCGTCGCCGAGCCACGGGAACCCGTCGGCCAGCCGCTCCAGCCAGGGGTCCCAGCGCGTCTCGCCCGGCGTGTGGTCGGTGCCGATGAGGACGTAGCACCCGGCCGCCGCCGCGAGGGGGTTGTCGAGCCCGGAGTAGAGCGTCGACTCGACGTCGGTGAAGAGCCGGGCCGCGGTGTCCAGGGCGCCCTGGGCCAGGTACGCGAGCCCCGCGCCGACGTCGGCGTCGCGGACGGCCACGGAGACCGCGCTGCCGGTCGGGCTCTGCCGGAGGTTGACCAGCACCTCCACCTCGGCATCGCCCCACGGCAGGGGAAGGGTGACCAGCCGTACGGACCCGGCGGCCTCCACGACGAGGAACTGCCGCTCGCCGGCCGGCCCGCCGGAAGCCCCGAGGGGGCCGGCCGGGCCGAACCGGTACAGCGGCGTGAGGGCTCCGCCGGCGTCGAAGGGCTCCACCGGGACGCCGGGACCGCCCGAGCCGATGGACGCGGCGACCGGGGTGCCCGGCGGGGCCTGCGCCAGGGTCAGCACCGCCGCGAAGGAGCAGCGCGCCGGCGGGCAGTCGCCGATCCAGGTGGCGAGGGCGGTCAGGTCGACGGCCGCCCCGGGTACGGGGCCGTCCGGCGGGGAGGCGGCGGCGACCGTGGAGCGCGGGGCGACCGGCTCCGCGGTCGGGCTCGGGGCCGCGCCGTGGTAGACCGCGCCCGGCTCGATGTTGCCCATGAGGTACTGCCAGGCGTGCGTCTCGTAGGGCGAGTCCGTCATGGTGAAGTCCACCGGTGTCTCCCGGCCCTCCACCGCCACGGCGCTCCGCGTCAGCACCAGTCCGGAGGGCAGGGACGCCGACACGACGTAGCGTCCCGGACCGACCGGGTAGGGCCGGGGGCTGGGTGAACCACCGCAGGGGATGAGGATGTCGTACTGGGACGCGCGGGTGAGGTCGGCCGAGCGGATGTCCCCGACGATCACGGCGTCGTTGGGCTCCCCACCGGGCGGGAGGAGCAGCCTGATGGCGAGTACGGCGCTCACGGCCGGGCCAGTCGGAGGTGGAACAGGGGCGGGCGGGCGTCGAGTTCGTCCCTGCGCACGTCCGCGGGGCCGAGGACGGCCTCCACCTCGTACTGTCCGAACGGCAGGAGCAGGGACCACTCGGTGAGGTCGGGTTCGTCCCCGGCCGCGGGGGGCGGGCGCCGCCGGTCGTCCTGCCCGGGGTGCCGGCAGGCGAAGTCGGCGAGCGCGTTGTCCGTCTCCGGGACGCAGCCGATGTACACCGGGACGATCGGGTCGCCCGGCAGCTCGTGGAAGACGAAGTCGAACGACTCGGAGCTGACGGGTACGGCCGCGTTCGTGAGGGATCCGGCGAACGCCGGCTCCCTCATGAAGTGGCCGATCGCGTGCGTCAGGGTGCCCGTGGTCACCCGCCACACGCTGCCTTCGGTGTTCTCGCTCGCGGCGCCCTCCACGCTCTGCAGCAGCGCGGAGGTGAACAGACTGGCCTCGCCGGCGCGCCCGAAGGTCTCCTCGCCGTGCAGGGTCGCGTAGATGACGGCGTGCTCGCGCGGTACGAACCCTGCGGGCCGGAACATCTCGTTGCCGTCGATCGGGACCCGGCCGAGCGAGGCTCCGCCCACCGTCCTGCCGAGCGCGTCGGAGCCGGCCCGGCAGGCGTCGACGAAGAAGACCTGCTGGCCGGCCCGGCAGCTGTTGAGCCCCCTCTTCAGTCCTTCGAAGTGCAGGGCGCCGTTCATCGGACTGTTGAGGTCGGCGAACATGTCCGCGGCCAGGAGGGAGGTGTCGAACCCCAGCGAGACGCCGTGGCCGCAGAAGTAGAAGACCAGCCGGGCCTGGTCGTGGTCGCCCCGGTCCTTCCACTCCAGGACGGCGGCCACGATGTTGTCGATGGTCGCGGCTTCGACGGCGTGCTCCGCACCGGTCCGCGGATGGACGAAGGGGCCGGGTACCTCCTCGCCGAGCAGGAGCGCCAGGCTTGCGAGCGGTCTGCCCCCGTCGTGGTACCTGTCGATCATCCAGGTGGCGAACCGGCGCGCCGAGAGGGGCGGCGAGGTCAACTGCCGCATGCCCGTGGCGCCCGGATGGGTCGTCGGCGAGGCACCGCCCGCCAGGTGCGCGTACGCCCCGATCCCGATGACGAGCGCGTGCGTGGCCGCGGGCCCCGCGTTCTCGTCGAGGTGCACCGTGAAACCGGCCATGGGACCCTCCGCGGCGCGATGCATCGGCAGGCCAGCGCGAGGCTTTCCTCTCATTATAGGAATGGGTACGGCATATGTCCCCCGGAGGCTCTGGCGGGCGGGGGCAGTGGGCGGAGGCGGTGGGCGGCGGCGGGTGGTCGGGGCGCAGCGGATTCCCGGTTGGCGGAAGGCTTCCGGCCGGACATGATCGGGGGCGTGATCCTTTCTCATGACGCGGCCGGTTCGGGCCCTGCTCTCGTGCTCCTCCACTCCGGTGTCTGCGACCGCCGTATGTGGGACCCGCAGTGGGAGGCCCTGCGGGCCGGCGGATACCGGGTCGTCCGCGCCGACCTGCGCGGTTTCGGCGAGACGCCGGCCGAGGCGGGCGACTACGACCCCGTCGCGGACGTATGGCGGTTGCTGGACTCGCTCGGCATCGAGCGGGCCGCCCTGATCGGCGCTTCGTACGGGGGCAAGCTGGCCCTGGCCGCCGCCGCGCGCCACCCGGAGCGGGTCACCGCCCTGGCCCTGCTCGCCTCCGGCCTCCCCGGCCGCGCGCCGAGTGCCGAACTCCGCGCCTGGGGCGCCCGGGAGGACGCCCTGCTGAACGCGGGCGACCTCGACGGTGCGGTGGCCCTGAACGTCGACACCTGGCTCGGCCCCGACGCCACCGCCGAGACCCGCGCGGCCGTCGCCGACATGCAGCGGCACGCCTTCCGGGTCCAGCTGGCCGCCGAGGCGGCAGCCGAGGCCGACGGGTCGGACCGGCCCGAGGCCGACGGGTCGCAAGGGGCCAACGAGGTGCACGCGGCCGACGAGTCGCAAGGGGCGGACGCGGCGCAGGAGGCGGACGCGGCGCCGGAGACCCCGCAGGCGGCCCCCGAGTTCGACCTCTCCGGGATCGCGGCCCCCGCCCTCGCCGTCGCCGGCGCCCATGACTTCGCCGACCACCGCGAGATCGCCGTGGACCTGGCCGGACTCCTGCCGAACGCGCGCCACCTGGAACTCGGCTGGGCCGGCCACCTCCCCTCCCTGGAGCGCCCCGAGGAAGTCACCGCCCTCCTGCTGGACTTCCTCACCGAAGCCGGCGTGACCGCTCGGGCGTGACCGCTCGGGCGTGACCGCGGCCGGTCGACCCGGTCCGGACGGCCGGCGTCACGCCGCCGCTCTCCTGAGGGTGGGCCGGGTGGTCGTCGCGGGCCGGTGGGCGGCTACTTCCGGCCGGCGCAGGGGTCGCAGCAGGAGGGGGCCGGTTCGACGCAGACGCTGACGGTGTCGGTGTTGTCGGTGGTGTCGGGGTCCTTCTCGTTGGCGGTGGCCGTGGCGGTGTTGGCGATCAGGCCCGCCTCGGTGGCCTTGGCCCGCAGCACGAGGGTCGCGGTGGCTCCCTCGGCCAGGCCTCCCGGCCTCCACAGCCCGGTGGCCGGGTCGTAGCTTCCGGGGCCGTCGGCGGACAGGAAGGCGAGCCCGTCAGGGAGCCGGTCGGTGACGGTGACCCCGGTGGCACCGTTCGGACCGGCGTTGCGGACGGTGACGCGGTAGGTCACCGTCTGGCCGACCGTGACGGTCGTCGCGTCGGCCGCCTTCGTCACCGCCAGGTCGGCGGCCGGTTTGACCTGCGTGACCTGTTCGTTGGAGGTGGACGTCAGGGGTTCCGGCCTGTCGCCGAGCCGGTTCTCGTACGAGGCGGTCGCGGTGTTGCTGATCTGCTTGCCTCCGGCGGCCCGGTCGATGGTGACCCGGTACTCGACCGTGGTCCCCGCCGGCACCGTCTCGGTACTGGGCAGGCTGCCCCCGTCCACGGCGGTGGCGCCGTTGCCGAGCCGGAAGACGACCCTGTTCGCCTGGCTGTCGTAGTGCGCCTGGTCGTCACCTTGGGCATCGCTCTTCGCCCCGGCGTTCGGGCCGTCGAGGATCCGCAGGGAGCCGGGCAGATACGTCGTCCCCCGTGGGACGGCGTCGGTCAGGGCGAGGTTCTCCGCCGCGCCGCCGCCCTCGTTCCTGGCGGTGATGCGGTAGGTGACGACGTCGCCCACCTCCAGCGGTCCCGCGGGGGCGGCGATCTTGTCCAGCACGATGAAGGGCGCGGTGCCGAAGAAGATGCCGTCCAGGAAGTTGCCGATGCCCCGGTTCCCGCCGGCGGCGGAGATGGAACGGAACGCGAAGCGCGTCAGCGTCTGGCCCGCCGGAACGGTATAGGTGCCGGTGTAGTAACCCCAGGCGGTGTTGCCGTCGGTGAAGCGCCGCTGCTCCACCGGGGCGCTGGGTGTGCCGATGTCCAGCGCCATGGTGTCGTCCCCCTGGCGCCCGCGGTGGTACAGCCGCCAGTACAGCTTGGTGCCGGGGGTCGTCGGCAGCTCCTGGTAGAGCGTGGAGACCTCGTTGGCGTTGAGTTCGGCGAACTGGGTGCCGTCGGCGGCCGGAACGCCCTGGAACCCCGACTGCCACAGCTCGATCCTGTGATCGGAGGCAGTGGTGAGCCAGCCCGGGACCCGCTTGGGGGCCTGCGTCTGTGAGGAGTCCGGCAGGATCTCCACACCGGCGACGACGGGCTGCTCGAAGCTGCCGTTGGCCAGGGCGACCCGGAGCGGAGCGGGAGGTGTTGCCATGGTTCTTCCCTTCGATTCGACGCTGCCGAAGCGCACCGCCGATCGGCCTCGACTGCCGAGTGCCGTGGCGGAGCGGAACACTCCGCAAGGGCATCGCATGCGGCTGAACACGTAAAGTGACGAATGGAGGGGCTCGGCCAATCCCGCGGGGCGGGTTTGCGCAATCCGCCCCCGGAACGACTCCCGCATCGCCGTCATCCATGACGACAAGGACGCGTCGCCTCCACCACACCCGCCTCCCGGCCCCCTCCCGCCCGCGCCGTCATGACCGAAAGCCCACGTCAATCCTTGCGCGACCGCCCCACTTGAGGGTGAATCAGCCACCGTCGGAATTGACGCTCCCGCTCAACGGCGCCGCCCCCTGAACGCCTTCGGCCGAACTTCGTTCACCATGCACGTACCGCGTGCCACCATGTGGCTGACGGGATCCGTCGTCTGCTCAGCGGACAGACACGAAGGAGCACGTTCTTGAACACCGACCCCAGGCGCGGTGCCGGACCGAGGATGTTACGGGCGCTGGTCGCCGCCCTCTGCGGGATCGTCGGCATCGCCACGCTCGGCGCGACCCCGGCAGCAGCGGCCGACCAGCGCCACCCGATCTACGCCATCGCCCACCGCGTGGACACCCTGGCCGGCGTGGACGCCGCGCTCAAGCACGGTGCCAACGGCATCGAGATGGACGTGTGCGCATGGTGGAACCCGAACGAATGGCGGGCCTATCACGACTGTTCCTCGGCCGGTGACAACCGGCTGGGCCCCGGCTTCGACAGCATGGTCGACCGCATCCTCTCGAACGCGAACGCGGGGCGCCGGCTGTCGCTGGTCTGGCTGGACATCAAGGACCCCAACTACTGCGGAGAGCAGGAGAACCGCGGGTGCAGCGTCGCCGGACTGCGCGACAAGGCGCAGCGGCTGACGGCTGCCGGGATCCAGGTGCTCTACGGGTTCTACGAGTACCACGGCGGCAGCACCCCTGACGTCGGCGGCCGGGGGTGGAAGAGCCTGGAAGGCAGGCTCGGCAGCCTGGAGGGCATCACCTCGACCGGCACCCGCGACCAGGTCCAGGGCGCGTTCAACCGGTCCGGTTCCGGATTCCCGGCCGGCCGCCGGGTGATGGACTACGGCGACAGCGACATCACCAAGGGCTTCGGCAACTGCACGGAAGCGTCCTACAACACGTGCGCAGAACTGAAGAAGGGCGCCGGGGACCGGGACGCCGGACGACTCGCAGCCACGCTGTCCTGGACCACGACGTACAACGACCCCTGGTACGTCGACAAACTGCTGGGCGACGGGCGCGTGGACGGCATCATCGCGGGCTACGGAGCCTTCACCGGAGTGCGCGAGTACGACGACAGCTGGCAGTGCGCCAACGCCGTCAACCTCGTCCGCGACTGGGTGAACCACCATGGCGGCACCCACCGCATGGCCACCTCCGGCGACCGTCTGTTCAGGTAGAACGGGAGGCCGCCGGCGGCCCGCCAGAGGCGCCGCCGGCGGCACCGGTTCGCGCCGCCCGCGCCGGATCACCGCATCGGGCACGGGCGGGGCGGCGCTCCCCCACGGCACCCCGTATGCCACAGCCCCTCAGGTGCCGGGGGTGACGGGGCGCTTGTAGTACCGCCACGGGAACCACCCCGCGCCGACCGGGATCCAGCCTTCCGACTCCATCCGCCGGTGTCGGGCGGCGGAAGGGAGTGCGACCCGGCAGTGCTCCCAGGGATGGGAGGACGCCTCCACCTCGTGGTAGAAGGGGCCGTATCCGACCACGTGCCAGCCGTCGCGGCCGGCCTCCTCCAGGGCCGCCATCTCGTCGAACGCGGTCAGCCCGCCGAGCGTGCGGCGCTCGGGGGCGTTCGATCCCCCGCCGGGCGGTGCCGACGAGCCGGCTTCTCCGGCCTTGCCCGAGAAGCGTTGCTGGGCGGCCTGGCGGCTCACCCCCAGAACGCGGCCCACCGTGTCCCAGCTGTGCCCGGCGGCCCTGGCACCCTGAACGGCTTCGCGCAGGAGCCGACTCGACTCCTCGGCACCGACGCGCGAGGCGTCCAGCAGACGCAGGTACCCGTGGGCGTCGTGTTCGAGAGAGTCGGCCAGCCCCTCGGGTGCACCGAGGACGGCTGCGGCGATCCCCTCCCGGATCCGGTCGATCTCCGTCGGACGGAGCAGCGGTTCCCCGCCCATCAGCGGAGTCCGGCAAGGGGTTCGAGGGCGTCGAGGAGTTCCTCGTCGCGGCGCGCCCGCTCGGCGCGGTCATGGGCCGCCGAGCGGGCGGCCAGGCCTGCGGTGCAGGCGATGAGTGCGAGGCCTCCGACGATCAGGGCGACCGTGCCGGCGGTCCCGAACCGGTCGCCGAACATCACCGTCAATGCCGGGAGGATGACGGCGAGCGGCAGCACGCCCGCCATGGGTGCGGTGGCAGGAAGGGCCACCCGGCTCCGAGCCGTCGACTTCAAGATCAACATGCGTCAAGGAAACCTTGACATCGCCGACTTGTCAAGGATTTCTTGACGCTCGGCAGTTCGGCAGCTCGGCCTCGTCGGCGTACGCGCGGGTTTCACCCGGTCGGGCCGGGAAGGGCGGCAGGACGGCGCGAATGGCCCAGCTCCGGGCCACCGGACGGGCCGTTCTTCGGATGGGATGCCTAATGTCGGTACGAAAGACACCGGTTCCCGAAGCGTGTGGAGGCACCATGTCCCGTCGAGGCCGCCGCCTGGCGGGCGCCTGTACGAGTGCGATCGCCGCCTGCCTGCTCGTCACCGGGGTCGCCCTCACCACACCGCCGCGCGCGGATTCCGACGGTGGCTCCGACGAGGGGGTCGCGGTGGGCGCCTACCTCCACTACGGCTCGCCCGGCGTCGAGAGGATGCGGGAGCTCTCGCACTGGCTCGGGGGCACCGAGCTGCGCGCGGGCCACACCTACCTGCCCGGCGACACCTGGGCGAACATCGAGGGGGCTCCCGATTCCCTGCGCACCTGGGCGCGGTGGCGCAGGGAAAGGCCCGACCGGCTGTTCGTGCTGAACGTGCCCATGCTGGATCACAACGAGCGCGGCGTCCCCGACACCCGGGTCGCCGAGCTGCTCCGCTCCGGCGCCCGCGGTGAGTACGACCACCATTTCCGGCGGCTGGCGAAACGTCTGGTCGCCCTCGGGGTGCCGGACACGGTGATCGTGCTCGGCTGGGAGATGAACGGCTTCGACTACACCCACCGCTGCCGCCCCGACCCCGAGAGCTGGAAGAGGTACTGGCGGCGCATCGCGGCTGCCATGCGTTCGGTGGAGGGCCAGCAGTTCCGTTTCGACTTCGCCCCCAACCGCGGTGGCGACGCGATCGCCTGGACCAGGTGCTACCCCGGCGACGACGTGGTGGACATCATCGGCATGGACAGCTACGACCAGCCGCCCGGCCACACCTTCGAAGAGCAGGTGAACCAGCCCTACGGACTCCAGCAGCAGGTCGACTTCGCGAGGGAGCACGGGAAGCAGATCTCGTACCCCGAGTGGGGGCTGTTCCGCAACGGCGACAACCCCGAGTACATGGGGCGCATGCTGGAGTGGATCGAGCAGCACCGCCCGCTCTACCACAGCATCACCGACTACTGTCCGCACGGCGTGTGGCAGTGCACCCGGAACCCGCGCTCCGCAGAGGTGTTCCGGGACTTCCTCTCCGCCGAGGGGGAGCGCGGCCGGGTGTTCGGCTTCGACGGTGAGGTGCGGACGAGGCGCTCGTGACGCGAGTGGCCGGCGTGACGGACCTCGCGCGCCGGAACTCGCACGCAGGACCTCGCACGCAGGAGCTCGCGCGGCGAAGGTCAGCTGACGATCTGGTCCCCGTCCGGTATGTCCTCGACGGTGACGAGCGTGCGGGACGCGCCGAGCCCCCGCGAGACCTCCCGGGCGATCCCCCCGGCGTCAGGGCCCGACGGGACCGGCACCTGCTCCCCTTCGCCGTAGCTCTCGATCGCCTTCACGAAGTAGCTCGGATGCCACGCGCCGACGGCCCCCTTGACCTGGACCGCGGTCACGTGGCGGTTGCCTACGCGGTCCTTGAGCGCGGCCAGGATCTCATCGGACCGCAGTTCGCCGGGTACCTGGAACAGGCTGGCGTGAGCGCCGACGAGCCCGCCGTCCCCCAGCCGTACGGTCACGGTGAGGCAGCTGGTGACGCTCGGGTACGTGATCACACCTCCGGGCGCGACCTCCTTGACCTGTCCTTCCGTGACGGTCGCCGTGTCCGGCGCAGCCGGGCCTCCCGCCGCGGGGGCGCCCGCGCGGGTGGGCTCGTACGGGGCGCGGTCGGCGGCTGCGCCCGGTGAGGTGAGGGCCGCGGCTCCGACGAGGGCCACTGCGAGGACGGCGATGACACGCTTGAGTTCGATCACGACCTTCGCAACGTCCGGGGCGTGCGGAAGGTGCCTCGATCCAGGGGCACGGTCCCTTCGGTGTCGGTTCCTCAGGCCTCGTCGGCCGGGGAAGCGACGGCCGGGGAAGCGACGGCCGGGCGGCGGGGCCCGCGGGGGCGGCCGCGGTTGCGGCCGCGGCGGGTCCGTCGGCGGCTCACCCGGAGCCAGGCCGCGGCCTGGGGGTCGCGCGCCACCAGCTCGGTGAGCGCCGGATGCGCGTCGCCGCGGGACGCCGCTGCGCCCGGCCCGGCCTCCCTGCGACGGGCGTCGCGGCGCCTGCCGTACCCCACGAGCACGACGATCTGGGCGACCAGCGCGCACCAGGTCGCGGTGGCCGCCGCGCCCTCCACCGGCCCGTGGGGGTCGGTCCGGATCAGGGCGACGGTCGTCACCACGATCACTGCCAGCACGGCCCACACGGCCCACACGGCTCGCGCGGCCGGCGCGACCGGACGGCCGGTACCGCCGGGCACCACCGGACGCCGGGGCCCGGGACGGTCGCGGCAGGCGGCGTGGAACTCCGCCCGCGCGGTGGCGAATTCGACGTCACGCGATACGAGGTTGCCCAGGGCGACGGGCGCCGTGCGCCGGCGCAGGGCGGCGAGCAACGCGTTCGGCACGGGGTGGCCCGCGTCGGCCCGCGGGTCCGCGCCGGCCGCTGTGACGGCGAGGTTGCCCCGGTGGTTCACCGTGGCCAGCCCGTCGAGCAACAGGCCGGCCGCGGCTGCCTGGACGTCGTCCCCGAGCAACCAGCGGTCGGCGGCAGCGTGGTAGGGGTCGACCGGCGCGGCCCGCCGCCCGGTGACGACCCGCCACCACCTCCGTCCCCGAGGGGTCCGCAGGCCGAGGATCCCGTACAGCAGGGCTGTGACGGGCAGTACGACGCGGGCGAGTCCGACGGGGTCCACGCACCGAGCGTAGGCGGCGCCGCCGGGACGCGTACATCCGATGCACGGGGACGGGCACCGGCCGGAATCCGGTCCGCCCGGGTGAATCCGGTGAATCTTCGGACCGCGTTGTGCCGGGGACGGGCTTCGCCGCCGGTCTACCCTGCAGACCCATCGTCCCGGAGGAGCGGCAGATGACCGACACGACGACCCTCGGCCTCGGGCCGCAGGCCGGGATCGTGGCCCGTCTCGTGGCGGGCGTCCCGGACACCGGACTCGGGGACCGGACGCCCTGCCCGGCGTACACGGTCGGTGACCTGCTGGGCCACCTCGCGGGACTGGCCGTCGCTTTCCGGGACGCCGCCCGCAAGGACCTGGGTCCCACGACGGACACGGCCCCCGGCGCGGCCGCACCCGCCCTCTCCGCGTCCTGGCGCGCGGACCTTCCCCGGGTCCTCGACGAACTGGCCGAAGCCTGGGAGGATCCGGCCGCCCGGACCGGCATGACCCGCGCGGGCGGCGTGGACCTGCCCGGCGACATCGCGGCCGCGGTGGCCGTCGACGAACTGGTGATCCACGGTTGGGACCTGGCCAGGGCCACCGGCCAGGAGTACGTACCCGATCAGGCCGCGTTGCGCGCCTCGTACGGGTTCCTGCTGGCCGCCGCGCAGGACGAGAGCCGGGGCGGGGGCATCTTCGGAGCCGTCGTGCCCGTACCGGACGACGCTCCGCTGCTGGACAGGGCCGTGGGGCTGAGCGGGCGGGATCCGGCCTGGACGCCGCTCACGGGGAGGGGGACGCAGCCATGACCGGTGCCTTCGTTTCACGCACCGTGGACGTGACGACCGGGGACCGGGAGACCGTCCACGACCTGACCGCCGCCTGCGCCTCCTTCCTGGGAGAGGTGGCACGGGGACGGAGCGGACTGCTCAACGTCTTCACGCCGCACGCGACGGCCGGACTCGCCGTCATCGAGACGGGCGCGGGCAGCGACCACGACCTCCTGGCCGCTTTGCGGTCGCTGCTGCCCGCCGACGACCGCTGGCAGCACCGGCACGGCTCCACCGGCCACGGGCGCGACCACGTGCTGCCCGCGCTGGTCCCGCCCCATGTGACGCTCCCCGTGATCGACGGTGCGCTGCGGCTGGGCACCTGGCAGTCCGTCACCCTGGTGGACACCAACCGGGACAATCCCCACCGCGAGGTCCGGCTGTCCTTCCTCGGCGGCTGACCCCGACCCTCGAGCCTGCCGCCCGCAGAGCGTCAGCGCAGGGCGGTCTCGCCGCTCCGGACGGCGCGCAGGGCGCGTTCGACGGTCTCCTGCTTCTCGCCGACCGGAGCCACGTAGTCGATGACGTCGCGCGCGGCGTCCTCCCCGAGCGTCCGGGCGACCACCCAGGTGGCGAGGTACTGGGACGCCAGGCAACCGCCCGCCGTGGCGATGTTCCCCTCCGCGTGGAACGGCGCGTCCAGCACGGTGACGCCGGCGGCTTCGACATGGGGCCGGCTCGTCATGTCGGTGCAGGCCGGCATGCCGTCCAGCAACCCGAGCCGGGCCAGCACCAGGGCGCCGGAGCACTGCGCGCCGATCAGCTGTCGCGAAGGGGCCAGGACCAGCCGGGAGATCAGCCTGTCGTCGGCGACCACGTCCCGCGTCTTCACTCCGCTGCCGATCAGCACGACGTCGGCTTCGGTCACGAACTCCATCGGGCGCTGCCCCGTCACCTCGACGCCGCCCATGGACGTGACCACCGGTGTCGGCGTCGTGATGAAGGCCTCCAGGCCGTCCTTGCGGCACCGGTTGATCAGCGCGGAGGCGATGAAGCTGTCGAGCTCGTTGAACCCGTCGAAAGTGACCACGGCTACCTGCATGACGACTCCCTCACGTACGGTGGCGGATCTTGAGCCTCCCCGGCGCACGGCCGCGCGTCGAGGGCCAATCAGCGGCCGGTGGCACTCCTTCCGCCCGCCTGCGCCGCGCCGTCGGCACGCCTGCCGAGGGTGGCGGCGTCGGCCTTGACGACGTACACCTCCCACGGTTTACGGGAGCGGGACCGCCGGGTCCGTGCCGGTGGCCGGGGAGCAGCGGACGGGGCCGCCGGTGAGCCACGAGCCGTCGCCCAGGGGCACCAGTTCGTAGGGGCTGGTCACCTCGACGGCGATCTCACCGGTGACGGTGCCCGTGCGCACGTCGACCAGGTGGTAGCGGAACCACTCCTCCTCGTCCCGGGTCTCACCGCCCAGGACCACGACGGCGGTGTCCGGGGTCAGGTAGCCGCCGCCCCATTCCACGAAGGTCTCCTCCGGGTCGTACCCGAAGGCCTCGACGGGGAGGGTGAAGAGGACCTCGCCGTCGGGGTGGCGGTGGAAGGCGACGTCCTCCTGCCCGTGGTCGACGGTCATGAACTGCTCCCCGGCCGGCGCGAGGTCGATCAGGCAGCGGTCCCCCCACGGGTACGCCGTGAACTCCACCTCACCGTCGGCTCCGGTCGTGCCCCGGAACACGACGGAGCCGTCCTGGCCCTCCCCGACATCGAGGTAGACGCTGCCGTCCACGGGGTGCACGTGGTGGCCGGCCCCGTGCCCCACCGTCTCCAGCTCCCGGCGGGCGAGGACCGCCCCGCTGTCGGCGTCGTACACCACCCACTGGTCCCCGCCCCCGCGTCCCGCCATCGCGTCGGGCCGGTAGACCCACGCGGTCCGGCCGTCCAGGGACAGCGCGCAGCCGGGCCGGTGGCCGTGGCGCACGTCGGAGTGCGGCTCGAAGTCCGAAGCCCACAGCGGGTCACCGGCGCGCGTGAGGCAGACGACACGGTTCAGCGTGGTGTACACGACCCGCTCCAGTTCGGGCCGGACCGCCGACGCGACCACCTCGTCGCCGTCCAGCGGCCGGAACACCGCGGCGGGCTCCAGCGTCCCGAGGGCCTCGGAGTCGATCACGTAGGCGTGGATCCGTCCGTCGCGGTGACGGGTGATGGCCTTCAGAGGCCGGGCAGGAAGCATGCGCCGAGGCTAACGACCGGCTCGGACATCCGATGCGCGGGGTCGGCGCGGTGCCCCTACGCTGAGCGGGGCACGTCGAGCCGAGCACGTGCCGCGGTGGTGGAGGGGGGACGGGTTGGGCCGGCAGGAGAGGTACCGCAAGGTGCTCGGGCCTCTGCTGAGGGCCGGGCTGGAGGTGATACCCGACGCGGTTCCGGCCTCGGCGATACCGCATGTCCTCGGCTACGAACGGGAGAGGCACGTCGGCGGCTTCTTCGTCGAGTACGAGGACCCGCGACTGGTGCAGCGGCTCAACGACGGTTGGTACGACCTCGCCGTGTCCGTCGGCCTGCTCGACGAGAACCGCGAATTCCTGGTCATGTTGCCGAGGGGCACCCGGACGGCCGCGGAAGACCGCCGGCTGCGGCACGGGATGCGGGTCTGGCACCGGGTCCGTCTGCTGGAGCGGTGGGACGTCATGGGTGCCGGCGCTGCCTCCTTCCTCGGCATGCGCGCCGGTCACCCCGGCTTCGCCATGCTGGCCCTGGACAACGGCGTCTGGCTCCTGGCGGACACGTACGAATCGGGTGTCGGCGTGTACGCGGTCCGCGACCCCGCCGGTTCCCCCGGGGTCCTGCGCGGCTTGGAGTGGCTCGCCGGGGAAGACGTCTACCGGGACCGTACGTTCCGCCGTGAGGTCACCGCCTGGCTGGAGCAGAGGCGGCAGCGCTGAGCGAAGGGGCCGGGCCCGGGACGGCGGGGCCGGCCGGGGGCGAGAACCGGCCGGGGACGCGGCCGCGTCGATCGCGCCCCCGGCCGGTCCCCGGGAGCCTCACGGGCGGTCCTGTTGTCCGTCCGCCGGGTGCTGCGGCGTGGCCGTCGCCGCCTCGTTGTAGGCCTTCCAGATCAGCGGCGGGAAGGCGCTTCCCCGCTCGGAATCGGGGCCGCCGACCCCCTGCATGGGCAGCAGTCGCGGTACGTCGGGCTTCGTACGGAACATCGTGACCGAGGTGCTCAGTTCGGGCGTGGCGCCTATGTACCAGGCGGAGTTCATACGGTCGTTCGGACCGGTCTTGCCCGCCCAGGACGGCGGGCTGGTCCCCCAGCCCTTCGGCGGTCCGACGGCGTTCGAGCTCACCTGGCGGAGCGCCGCGCCGACGCGCGAGGCCGCCTCGGAGCTCATGGCCCGCCGCGGTTTGGGGTGGCCCAGGCCGTCCACCGCGACGCCGTTCCGCTCGGCCTTGACCACCGAGTAGGGTTCGGTGGCCCGGCCCTGGTTGACGAAGGTCGTATAGGCGCTGGCCAGCCGCACGGCGCTGGGGGTGGAGGTGCCGATCGAGAAGGTCGGCTCCAGCTTGGCCATGCTCTCCTCACGCAGCCCCGCCCCGACCGCGAGCTCCTTGACCTTCTTCAGCCCGATCCTCTTGCCGCTCTCGACGAACGGCGTGTGGTCGGAGTTCACCAGGGCCGAGTGGAGGTTCACGGACTCCTTCGGCGGCTCCGTCGGCCTGGGTTTCGCGGGATCCTGGTCCTGGTCCCGGTCGGCGCCCTCGGCGGATCGTTCCCCGCCTTCGAGCTCCTTCTCCATGGCGGCGGCGTACACGAAGGGCTTGAACGCCGAGGCCGCCGGCACGCCCGAGGTGTCCGCGTTGTTGGTGAAGTGCTCGATCGCGTCGGAGCCGCCGTAGACCGCGACGACCGCCCCGTCCTTGGGCCGTATCGAGGCGGCGCCGACCTGCACGTACTGGTCCTCCGCGCGCTTCTTCGGGTCCAGCCGTTCCGCGCACACCTGCTCGACGGCCTTGGTCAGCGCGAGCACCTTGTCCTTCTCGAAGGTGGTGTAGACGCGGTAGCCGCCGCCGGCCAGGTCCTTGTCGGTGATCCCGCCGCGGCTCTTGAGGTACTTGTTGGCGATGTCGACGAGGTAGCCGATCTGCCCGGCCTGGCTGGTCGGCTTGACGGGAGACTTCGGCTCGGGGAACACCGTGTACTTCGCGCGTTCCTGGGCACTCATCGAACCCGTCGCGACCTGACGGTCCAGGATCCAGCTCCAGCGGTCCTCGGCCCGTTGGCGGTTCTCGGCGCCGAGGGACGGGTCGAAGCTCTCCGCACCCTTGAGGACGGCGGCCAGCAGGGCGCCCTGGCTGGGGTTCAGCTCATGGGCGGGGATGCCGTAGTACGCGTACGAGGCCGCCTGGATGCCGTACGCGTCCCGGCCGAACCAAGAGGTGTTGAGGTACCCCTCGAGGATCTCCGTCTTGGGCCGCTGGTTGCTGACCTTCAGGGCCAGGAAGAGTTCCTTGACCTTCCGCTGGACGGTCTGGTCCTGGCTCAGATACGTGTTCTTCACGTACTGCTGGGTGAGCGTCGAGCCGCCCTGGGTCTCCTCGCCCTTGACGATGTTGACGGCGGCGCGGCCGATGCCGGTCACCGACACCCCCGAGTCGGTGTAGAAGTCGGCGTTCTCCGCCGCGATGACGGCGTGCTGCACGAACTCCGGCACCTGGTCGAGCTTCACGTCCTGCCGGTTCACATCGCCGACGCTCACCATCCGGCTGCCGTCGGCCCAGTAGTAGAGGGTGGCCTGCCGACGTGCGGAATCGTGCGGGTCCGGGATCCGGACCTGCAGGTAGACGGCGGTGAAGAGGGCGGCGAGGGCGCCGGAGAAGAGCAGGAACAGGCCGGAGGCGAGTTTCCAGGACGGGGTCCAGCGCCGCCACCCCCGCCGGCCGCGCCTGGGGAAGTCGATGAGGCGGCGACGCGCCTTCCGGGCAGCTCTCCTGCGGCTCTTCGCCCGGCCCGCGGCGCGCCGCCCGCGTTTCGGCCCTTCCGTCCGCTCCGGGCTTCCGGTCTCGTCCGTGGCACCTCGGTCCGCGCGGTGTTTTCGGGACAGCGTCATGGGGGATGCGGACCTCCTCGATCGCGGTCCGTCACCTCGGGGGCGGTGACGGACTCGACCGAGAAGATGATCAAACCCCCGTCGGGGTTGGGCCGTTCATGAAATCTCCATATCCGGCACGGGGCTTGAGAAGTGGCGGATCGTCAAATCATCCGATTGATGCCGGTTTGGGTCGGGGGGCTCGATACGAGGCAGCGCGATCGGCGGCCTCGTGTTCACGCAGTGGTCTCCTTCGGGGTGCGCTGGCCGGGGACGGTGCGGTCGTTCTGCAGTTCGAGGAGCTCGCGGAAGAGTCCCTCCGCCCCGGACAGTTCGGCGAAGGTGCCTTCCTGGACGACCCTGCCGTGGTCGAGGACGACGATGCGGTCCGCGACGGCGACGTTGGCGAGGCGGTGGGTGACCAGGACCACGGCGCGGTCACGGGCGGCCCGGCGCAGGTTGGCGAAGATGCGGTGTTCGGCGCGGGGGTCGAGGGCGGAGGTGGGTTCGTCGAGGACCAGGAGGCCTGCGGACCGGTAGAAGGCGCGGGCCAGGGCGACGCGCTGCCACTGGCCGCCGGAGAGTTCGGCGCCGTTGAGCCACTCGCGGGCCAGGAGGGTGGACAGGCCCGAGCGGAGTTCGTGCACGACCTCGTCGGCACCGGCCGCGGCGGCGGCGTCCCAGACGTCCTGCTCGTCGTCGCTGCGGGGCTGCCCGAGGGTGATGTTGTCGCGGGCGGTCATCGGCCAGCACGAGAAGTCCTGCGGTACGAGGGAGACGTGCTTCCAGGCCGCGTGGGGGTCGAGCGCGGTCGTGGGGTGCCCGTCCCAGGTGACCGTGCCGGCGGTGGGGAGGTGGAGGCGGGTGAGGAGCTTGGAGAGGGTGCTCTTGCCGGATCCGTTCTCGCCGACCAGGGCGACGATCTCGCCGGTGCGGACGGTGAAGTCGATGCCGTCGAGGGCGTTGCGGTCGGCGCCCTCGTAGCGGTAAACGAGGTTCTCGGTGCCGATCTCGCGCGGGGCGCCGGGGACGACCTCCCCGGCGGTGAGGCGGTAGCCGCCGGTCTCCTCCAGGAACGTCGACCAGTCGTCCATGTACATGCCGGTACGGAAGATCATGGCGGCGTTGCGGACGACGCCCTGGACCGAGCCGGTGACCGTGCGCAGCGCGAGCACGGCGGTGCCGGCGGCGGCGACGGTGAGGTGGCCGGTGGCGAGGAGGGCGACCAGGACCCCCCAGACGACGGCGGAGGCCAGGCCGCCGCCGAGGGCGCCGAGGAAGGCCATGCGGGCGCCTTCGGTGACGGCCCGGCGGTGGACGGCGGTGACCCGGTCGGTGAGGTGCCGGTACTTGCCGAGGAGGAAGGGCGCCATGGTCCCGGCGCGGATCTGGTCGGCGGAGTGCCGGTCGGCGAGGTGCCAGCGCAGGACGCCGATCATGCGGCCGTGGCCGGTCGTCTTCACGGCGGCCAGGTAGGTGACGCGGGCGCTGTGTACCTGGGCGATGCCCTGGGGGAGGCTCGCGAGGACCAGGAACGGCAGGAGCAGGGGGTGGAGGGTGCCGAGGACGACGGCGCCGGCGAGGAGGGAGGCGAGGGCGGCGAGGAGGTCCTGGCCCTCCTCGATGATGTCCTTGGAGACGACGGCGCCGCGTTCGGCGTTGTCCCACCGGTCCTTGAAGCCGGGGCTGTCGTAGGCGGCGAGTTCGCTGCCGGTGGCCGCGTCGAGCAGCATCAGCTCGTACTCCTGCTGGAGCAGGGGCGAGATGCGGGAGGAAAGCCAGGTGACCACGATGTAGAGGGTGGCCCTGATCCCGGCCGCGGCGGCGAGCACCGCGACGGAAGGCCACGCCTGCCACAGCCGGTCGGTGATGTTCCCGGAGGAGATCAGCGCGGTGATCGTCGAGGTGGTCGCGAACAGGCCCAGGGCCGCCGCGATGCCGGAGACGACCTGGCAGGCCAGGAGCCCGGTCACGGACGCCCGGTCGACGCGCCACGCGATCGACAGGGAGCGCTTCATCAGGTGCGGGAGACGCCGGGCCATGTGGCGCAGCGTGATGTACTTCGCGGCCTCCCAGCGGGTGTCGCCGTCCCACGAGAAGGAGATCTCCTCGTCCGCCCGTACTCCACTGTCCTCGCCGGTCATCGGATGCGCCTCCGTGCATGAGGGGGAGCGTCAAGACTCGGTCCGGAACGGGTCGTTCGGAAGACCTCGGTACGGCGATCACCCGAAGGTGTCACCGTCCGTGCCCGTCATGCGGGGGCGCGGGACCGGACCCGGGACCGGCCCCGGCCCCGGGTCTCGCCCGCAGGCGTACGACCGGCGCCCCGCGGTGCGGCCGGCTCCGGTGGTCAGCCGCGCACGTGCAGCCCGAATCCCGTCCGGCCGGCGGGCTCCAGACCCTCCTTCAGGTGCAGCGAGGGGATCTCGTAGTCGCCGAAGTTCTGCTTCCGGAACGCGATCGGCTCGGTCGACTCCAGGGTGAGCAGGCGCCGCCGCCAGGCCTCGGCGACGGGCGCGTACTCCTCGTCCGTCATCCTGTCCACGCCGTGCAGCACGAACGGCGGCAGCACCTCGATGCCCGGGTAGTAGAGGACGCCGTGGTGGATCGGGAACAGCAGGTCGTCGATGGGGCCGTTGATCCCCCGGGCGGAGTAGTGCGACTCCGGGCCGCCGACGGTCACCGACAGCAGGGCCCGCCTGCCCGCGAGGGTGCCTTCGCCGAAGCGCTCGCCGTACTTGGTGTCGCTGTGCTCGCCGACGCCGTACGCGAAGCGGTAGGTGAACACCCGGTCCACCCAGCCCTTGAGGATCGCGGGCATGCCGTACCACCACAGCGGGAACTGGAAGATGACCGTGTCGGCCCACAGCAGCTTCTCCTGCTCGGCGAGGACGTCCGGCGTGAGCGTCCCCGCGTCGAAGGCCCGGCCCGAATCCAGGGCGACCTTCAGCGGACTCGACGCGGCGGGGCCGTAGTCCGCGGCGTCCACGACCGCCTTCCAGTCCATCGCGTACAGGTCGCTCACCCGCACCTCGTGCCCGGCGGCCTCCAGGGTGGACACCGCGAGGTCCTTGAGCGAGCTGTTGAGCGACTTCGGCTCGGGGTGGGCGTGGACGATCAGCGTCTTCACGGGAACTCCTTCGGATCGGATGCCTTCGATCCTGGGCGACGCGGCGCCCGGCGTTCAGGGGCTCCTCTTCCATCGGACCGGGGTTCCTGGTATCGGCAGGGCCACCCTCACGGGCATCTCCGAGGCCATACTGGGGACATGGACGATCTCGCGGGTTTCCTGCGGACCCGGCGTTCCCGGGTCGACCCGGCGGCCGTCGGCATACCCGTCGACAGCCGCCGCCGGGTCGAAGGGCTGCGCCGCGAAGAGGTCGCGCACCTGTCCGGAGTCAGCGTCGACTACTACGTGCGCCTGGAGCAGGGCCGCGCGACCCAGCCCTCCGATCAGGTCCTCGACGCGCTCGCCCGCGTCCTCGGCCTCGACGAGACCGAACGCGGGCACCTCTGCCGGCTCGCCCGGCAGCGCGGGCGGCGCGCGAAGTCGCCGGGCGGGCGGGTGCGGCCGGAACTGCTGCGCGTGCTCGACCTGGTCACCGGCGCACCCGCGCTGATCATGGACCACCGGCTGGACGTGCTCGCCGGGAACCGCCTCGCCGGGCTGCTCTTCGGCCGGCCGCTGCCGGGCCTGAACATCGCCCGGCACATCTTCCTGGAGGAGGGCGAGCTCGGCCTCTACGCGGACTGGGAGCAATGCACCCTCGACGTGGTCGGGCACCTGCGCCTGGCCGCCGGGAAGTACCCCGAGGACCCCCGGCTGGCCCCGCTCGTCGGCGAGCTGGCGATGGGCAGCGAGCGCTTCCGCCGCCTGTGGGCCCGTGCGGACGTGCGCGCCCGTGCGCACGGACTCAAGGCGTACCGGCACCCGCTGGTCGGACTGCTGGAACTGCACCAGGAGAACTTCGCGCTGCCGGACGGATCGGGAGTGGAACTGCTGGTCCTGTCCGCGGCCCCCGGCAGCCCCGCCGAGGACGGGCTGCGGCTGCTCGCGGGCCTGGGCGCGGACGGCGGCGAGGCGTCGTATCCCCCGGCGGACGCCCGGCTCCGCGAGTGACCCGACGCCAGCCGCCCGCCGGCCGGGCCGCCCGCCGCGTTCAGCCCGTCGGCCGATCCGGCGCGGTCCGCCCGTCGCCGAACACCTCCTTGACGAGCCGCTGCTTCACCTGCTCGAACGCCCGGACCGTGGCGGCCAGGTCGAGCTCCGCGTCCCCGCAGGTCACCGAGCCGGTCATGGTCCTGCTGCCGTCGGGCGTGCTGTACATCAGCGCCGCCCACCCCCAGAAGCCTCCGTTGTGCTGGTAGAGGGTGGCGCCGTCGTCCGTCTTCTCCACGAACACCCCCAGGCCGTAGCCCATCTTGGGGTGCGGCGTGCGCATCTCGGCCAGCAGCGGGGCCGGCAGGAGCCTGCCGGCCATCAGCGCGGAGAAGAAGGCGTGCAGGTCCCGGGTGGTCGAGATCATGTCGCCGGCGGCGGAGATCCAGGAGGGGTTGAAGCGGGTGGTGTCGGCCACCGTCCACCGGCCGGCGTCCTCGTAGCCGTAGTAGCCGTGGGCGTGCGGCTCGGGGATCTCCGGTGAGGCCTCGGGCACCACGGTGCCGCTCAGCCCGAGCGGATCCAGGACCAGCCGGTGCATCTCCTCGGCGTAGGAACGTCCGGTGACCTTCTCGATCAGCAGCCTGGCCAGTACGTAGTTGGTGTTGGAGTAGCTCCAGTCCGTCCCCGGCTCGAACCGCGCCGGACGGGACAGCGCGGGCCGTACCAGTTCCTCCGGCCGGTAGGTGCGGGAGCGGTTGTCCATCCACTCCTTGCCGATCCCGGGAACTCCGCCGGGCACGACCGTCCCGTCCTCGTAGACCTCTCCGGTGAAGCTGAACAGTCCGCTGGTGTGCTGGAGCAGCATCCGTACGGTGATCCGTCGGTCCAGCCCGAAGCCGGGCAGGTGGTCGTCCGCCGGCGTGTCCAGCCCGATCCTTCCCTCCGCGACCAGCCGGAGCACCAGGACCGCCGTGAAGGTCTTGGTGACGCTGCCGATCCGGAAGTGTCCGTCGGCCGGGGGGCCGGCCGCCCCGCCCAGCTCGCTCACCCCGGCGGTGCCGACCCATTCGCCCCGCTCGTCGTTCACCCGCAGCTGCACTCCGGCGAAACCGGAATCGACGATCTCCTGGATGGCCTCGCGCAGTTCGGGCCGGTCCGGCCCGGCGGCTGCGGTGGTCTCGACGGTGTGGAGGGACTCGCTCATGGTCGTTCCCCGTTCCTCGCTCATCGTTCCTCGTTCCTCGTTCTTCGTTCTTCGTTCTTCGGAAGCAGGTGTCCGGCACGGCTCGACGGCGCGGCGGTGACCCCGGTGGGCACCGGCCCCGTCGAAGCGGCCATACGAGGAGCGTGCACCCTGACCCAAGGTCAACCTCAAGCCCTGTCCGGGCGTCGGAGGGACCAGTACCGGTCGCGAGGGGTGAGGGGATCCGAACTGATGCGCGCTACCCTCCCCCCTGGGAGGCGGCCGTGCGGGTCGCCGGCGACCACGACCCGGTCCCGGGCGAGGACCTACGATCCGGAGGTGCACCGAGCCGATGGCGAACGGGCTCACGATCGGTCAGGCGGCGGCGTACGTCGGCGTCACGATCAAAACGGTGCGGCACTACCACCGGCTCGGCCTGGTCGCCGAGCCGGAACGCGACGGTTCCGGCTACCGGCGCTACGGGTCGGCCGACCTGCTGCGGCTGGTCCAGGTACGGACGCTGGCCGGGGCGGGCGTACCGCTGGCCGGGATCGGTGGGCTGATCGACGCCGGACCCGAGCGGTTCGCCGCCGCCCTGGACGACGTCCACCGCCGGCTCACCGAACAGATCGAGGACCTGACCGCGCGGCGCGACACGCTGCACCGGCTCGCCCACGGCGACCGGGCCCTGCTGCCCGACCGGGCCTGCGCGGTCCTGGACCGGCTCGCCGGCCTCGGCCTCGGCGCCGACTACGCGGCCACGCAGCGGGAGGCGTTGGTACTGGCCCGGGCGCTGGTACCGGAGGTCTTCGACAGCTTCCTGACCCAGCTCGAACGGTGGCTCGACGACCCCGCATGGATCGCGCTGACCAAGCGCGGCTGGGAGGCGATGTCCTGGGATCCGGACGACCCCCGGATCGACGCACTGGCGTCGGAGCTGGCCGACAGGCTGCTGGCCGAGCGCGAGTCGCTGGCGATGCCGGACGGGTTCCGGAGCCGGTCCGACACCGCCTCCCGGTACGGGCTGGTCAACCACCACCGGGAAGAGCGCTCACCCGCCTTCGTCCGGTTGAACGCCCTGGTCGAGGCGCACCTGCGCGCGGCCGGCATCGACGTCCCGCGTCAGTGAGGGCCGTACCGCGCACGAACCCCGTCCGGCTCAGGCGGGCCGGCGCCAGTCCGGGTCCAGGCGGTCGGCCAGTCCGGCGGCGGTGAACGCGGCTTCCAGTTCGGCGTGGCCCTCGGTGAAGTGGGCCCAACTGTCGCAGTGGACGGGAACGACGCGACGGGCGCCGAGGATCCGGGTGGCCTCGGCGGCCTGGGCGCTGTCCAGGACGAGCAGGCGGCCGTCGAAACGCATGGGGAAGCGGGGGGCTCCGGCGAAGAGCACGGCGGTGTCCACCCGGGCGAAGCGGCCGGCGATCTCCTCGACCGCGTCGAGCGATGCGTTGTCGCCGCTGACGTAGACGGTGGGCAGGCCTTCGCCGGTCAGGACGAAGCCGATGACCTGGCCGGTGACCGGCTCGACCTCCTCGCGCGCTCCGGGTCCGTGGACGGCGGGTACGCCGGTCACGGTGACCGTGCCGCCACCGGGGCGGTCCAGCTCGACGGATTCCCAGTCGGCCAGGCCCCTGGCCGTCCCGCCGAGGCGCTTTCCGCCGCCGGGGGTGGTGAGGGTGAGCGGCACGTCGGCGAGCAGGGCCCGGCCCGAGTGGTCGAGGTTGTCGGGGTGTTCGTCGTGCGAGAGCAGGACCACGTCGATGGCGCCGAGGTCGCCGGGGGCGGCGGCGGAGGGGGCGGTCTTGGTGAGCTTCGTGCCGGGTACCGGGTAGTCGCCGGGGCCGTCGAACGTCGGGTCGGTCAGGAAGCGCAGGCCGCCGTACTCGAAGAGGGCGGTCGGGCCGCCGAGGACACGGACGGGGAAGTGGTCGGTCGATGCGGGCGCAGCAGACACGGAAAGAACACCTCACGGATAGATTCGGATTAACCGTGAGATGACCGTAGCCGGTTCTCACGGATGGCCGCAAGCCGTACCATGAGGAACATGAAGGAGTCCGTACGGGAAGAACCCCTCGCGCCCCCCGCCCGGGGCGAGGAGGAGCACATCTCCCTCGCCCTCGCCAACAGCGCCGTCGCGCGGCCCGGCGGGCACACCGTCGATCTCCTGGGCACTCCCGCACGGGCGAACCACTGGCTGACGGAACGCGGACTCGCCCCGGCCGACGCGGGCATGCGGGAGATGTGCACGACGCAACTGCGCGCGCTGCGCGAACAGGTCAGGTCGTTGTTCGCGGCCCGCGCCGCCGGGCTCCCCGCCCTCCCCGCCGCCGTCCGGGCCGTCAACGACGCGATGACCCGCGTCCCGACCGCCCCACTGCTGGCCTGGGACGACGAGAACGGCCCCTACCGGGCCACCACCCACCCCACCACCGCGATCGTCGACCACGCCCTGGCGGCCCTCGCCGCAGACGCCGCCGACCTCCTCACCTCCCCGGACGCCGAACGCCTCACCGCCTGCGGCTCCGCCCCCTGCAACCGCTACCTGCTGCGCCACGGCCGCCGCCAGTGGTGCTCGACCCGCTGCGGCGACCGGGCCCGCGCGGCCCGCGCGTACGCCCGCCGCACATCGGTCGACACCACATCGGTCGACAGCACGGCTTAACACCCGTGCAGCAAGCGGCCACTTCTGCTGGCGACGGCCGGTGCCGAGGATGGGGGCATGCAAAGGATCTGCGTCATCGGCGGAAGCCGATACTTCGGAAAGCTCCTGGTGAAGCGCCTGCAAGCGGACGGCCACCGGGTCACAGTGATCAACCGCGGCTCCACCCCGCCGCCCGCCGGCGTCGAGCACCTGGTCGTCGACCGCAACGACGAGGCGGCCCTCGTCGCCGCACTCGGCGCCCGCACCTTCGACGTGGTCGTCGATCAGGTCTGCTACACCCCGGTACAGGCCGCGATCGCCGCCCGCGCCTTCGCCGGCCGCACCCGGCGCTACGTCATGACCTCCACGATCGAGGTCTACGACCCGGCGGGCGCCACAGTGCCGGAACCGGAGGGCGCCGCGGTCCCGGAGGAGAGCGTGGACCCGGGTGCCTGGCCCGTGGCCATGGACCTGCCCTGGCACGACGAGGCCTACCTGGAGGCGCACTACGCCGAGGGCAAGCGCCAGGCGGAAGCCGTCCTCACCCGCGCCGGCGGCTTCGCGTTCGCCTCCGTACGCAGCGCACACGTACTCGGCGGCGGAGAACGGGAATTCACCGGCCGGCTGGCGCACTACACCCGGCGCATCACCAACGGCGAGGAGATCACCGTGCACGCGAGGGCACTGCCCACGGTGTTCATCCACTACGCGGAACTGGCCGACCTGCTGCGGTGGGCGGCGACCGGCAGCGCGTTCACCGGCCCGCTCAACGCCTGCTCCGACGGCCTGCTCGACGTGCGCGACCTGGCCGCGGCCGTCGCCGCGCAGACCGGCCGGGAGCCCGTCTACCGCACCGTCACGGCGGGCGGGACCGCCTCACCGTTCTCCTTCGACCGCCACTACGCCATGAGCAACGCCCGCGCGAAGGAACTGGGCTTCGCCTTCTCCCGTACGGCCGACTGGCTGCCCGGCGCCGTCGCCGAGGCCCTCGCCCCGTCCGCCGCCCCCACCACGTGAGGAAACACAGCCACCATGCGGTACCGCACCCTCGCCAACACCACCGTCAGCGCCATCGGCCTGGGCGCCATGCCCCTGTCCATCGAGCACCGCCCGGACGAGGCACGGGCCATCGCGACCGTCCACGCGGCCCTCGACGCCGGCATCACGCTCATCGACACCGCCGACAGCTACCACTGGCACGCCGACGAGACCGGGCACAACGAACTGCTCATCGCCCGCGCCCTGGCCCGCTACGGCGGTGACACCTCCGACGTCCTGATCGCCACCAAGGGCGGCCGCGGCCGCCCGGGCGACGGCAGCTGGAGCGTCACCGGCAGCCCCGCCCACCTCAAGCGCGCGGCCGAAGCCTCGGCCAGGCGCCTGGGCGTGGACGCTATCGGCCTGTACCAGCTGCACAAGCCGGACCCGGCCGTGCCCTGGGCGGAGTCCGCCGGCGCCCTGCGCGAGCTGCTCGACGCCGGTGTGATCCGCGCCGCCGGGATCTCCAACGTCACCACCGCCCAGATCCGCCAGGCGCACGCGATCCTCGGCGACGGACTCGTCTCCGTCCAGAACCGGTACTCGGCCGCCGTGCGCGACAGCGAGCCGGAACTGCGGCTGAGCGCCCGGCTGGGCCTGGCGTTCATGCCCTGGAGCCCGCTCGGCGGGATCTCCCGCAGCTCCCTCGACGGCCCTTCCGGGCAGACCTCGGCGGACACCGCCTTCCACCACATCGCGGCCGACCACGGCGTCAGCCCGCAGCAGGTGGCCCTGGCCTGGCTGCTGGCCCGCTCCCCGGCGGTGATCCCGGTCCCGGGAGCGAGCCGCCCCGCCTCCGTACGGGACTCGGCCCGCGCCGCGACGCTCAGACTGAGCGCGGAGGAACTGACCCGGCTGGAGACGCCCTGCCGGCCGTAACCGTCGAACCGACCGGGCGGGTGGTGATCCGGCCGTCGTGGAGGCGCACGTGCTCGGCGGCGGCGCCGGTTCAGGGCCGGGGCGGGTGCGTGGCGAGCCAGTGGCGTGCGATCTGTTCGCGCGTGGCCACCCACGCGCCGCCGCGTCGCGCGACGTGTTCCAGGAAGCCGTCGAGGGCGCGGATGCGGCCCGGCCGGCCGATGATGCGGCAGTGCAGGCCGACGCTCATCATGCGCGGCCGGTCGGCGCCCTCGGCGTGGAGCGTGTCGAAGGTGTCGACGAGGTAGGCGAGCATGTCGTCGGCGGTGGTGAAGCCGTGGACGATGAGGAACTTGAAGTCGTTCGCGTCGAGGGTGTACGGCAGCACCAGGTGCGGGCGTCCGGCCGCTTCGACGTAGAACGGCAGGTCGTCGGAGTAGTCGTCGCAGTCGTAGAGGAAGCCGCCCTCCTCGGCGACGAGGCTGCGCGTGCGGGGGCTGGTGCGGCCGGTGTACCAGCCGACGGGCCTGCGGCCGGTGAGCCGCTCGATCGTCGCCACGCAGTGCGCGATGTCGGCGCGCTCCACGTCCTCGGGAACGTGGCGGTAGTCGATCCAGCGCCGGCCGTGGCCCGCGACCTCCCAGCCGGCGTCGCCCATCGCGCGCGCGGCCCGCGGATTGCGTTCGAGCGCCTGCGCCACGGCGTACACGGTGACCGGCGCACCGTGCGCCGCGAGCGTGCGGTGCACGCGCCAGAACCCGGCGCGCGCACCGTAGGCGAACAGGGACTCGACGTTCAGGTCGCGTCCGCCGACGACGGGAGGCGCGCCGACGAGTTCGTGGAGGAAGCCCTCCGAGGCCAGATCGCCTTCCAGGACGTTCTGTTCACCGCCCTCCTCGTAGTTGAGGACGAGGCTGACGGCGACGCGTGCGCCGCCGGGCCAGGCGGCGTACGGCGGCTCGGCGCCGTAGCCGACGAGGTCGCGCTGCTGCTGCTCGGACACGGGCGGCACCCTACCGCCGATGGCGCGTCAGGCGCGGAACCCCGCCCGCGGGGGGTGGATCATTCTCCCGGGACGCCCTCGGCGAGCGCGGTATCCGCGGTGACCGCGCCGTCCTCGGCTTCCCAGCGCAGCAGGTCGCCCGGCTGGCATTCCAGGACCTCGCAGAGCGCGGCGAGCGTCGCGAAGCGCACGGCCTTGGCACGGCCGTTCTTGAGGACCGCCAGGTTGGCGGGCGTGATCCCCACGCGGTCCGCGAGTTCCCCCACCGACATCTTCCGCCTGGCCAGCATCACGTCGATGTCGACGGCGATCGGCATCAGATCACCTCGTCCAGCTCGGCCCGCATCCGCGCGGCTTCGCCGTCGCGCGCGACGGCCTGGGCGAGCAGCATCCGCAGCACGAGCACGATGAGCGCGACGCCCAGGATGGCCACGCCGACCCCGCCCATGATGACGGTGACCCCCGGGTCCTCCCGCTGCCCCGGCGCGTTGACGATCGTGACCGCGAACCACACCAGGGCGGCCGCCACGATCGCGCCGATCACTCCGTCTACGTACCGGAAGGCGGCGTGGGAGAACACGGTTCCGCGTCGCACCATCGCCACCAGCCGCCACACGCAGACGAGGGCGACCTGGGCGGCCACCATGCCCAGGATCGTGATCACCCGCAGCGGGGTCAGCGGGAGCGACCCGTCCTCGGGATCGTTCCCGGTCGCCAACGCCCACACCATCGACGCCTGCACGAACACGGTGCCGACGAGCACCACCGCGAGCACGGCGCGCAACGCACCCACTGCCAGCTTTCCCATGACCCACCCTTCCATCGACTTACGATGTGAATCTATCGATTTTCGATAGATGAGGCAAGGTCCGGGACGGAGGGCGGCTCAGACACGGGGGGCGGTCCGTACGAGGGTCAGCTCCCGGTCCGTACGAGGGTCAGCTCCCGGTCCGTCAGGGGCGGTGCGCTCAGGGGCGGGCGCAGGGGGCCGCGCAGGGCGCCGAGGAGGACGCGCGGCCTGACCAGGGTGGTCAGGGGGGCCTGGAGGGAGGTGACGTCGAAGAAGTCCCTGGTCATGGTGAAGCTGCCGCAGCAGGTGTTGAGCAGGCGGTAGGTGTAGCCGGACAGGACCTTGTCCTTGCGCGTCGGGGCGCTCTGGTCGCTTCCCTGCGCTCCCGGATAGAACACGTCGTGTCCCAGGGCCAGGTCCCAGGCTGCCGCGACCGGTCTGGCCATGGCCTTCTGGACCCGCCGGGAGAGCCGGGGCGCGTCGATCCCGTGCGCCGACGCGAGATCGCGCAGCGCCAGCGCGGCCTGGGCGGCCACGGACATGGCGTGCCCGTAGATGGGGTTGAAGGCCGCCAGGGCGTCGCCGAGCACGACGAACCGCTCCGGCCAGTTCCTGACGTTCTCGAAGTAGCGGCGGGTGTTGCGCGTGCTGCGGTTGACCGTGACGTCGGTCAGCGGCTCCAGTCCGGAGATGATCTCGCCGATGACGGGGTGGCGCAGTCCGCGGGCGAACGGCTCGAAGTCCTCGTTGACCGCCGTGGGCTCGCCCCCTCGCGTTCCGGCCGCGGTGACGATCCACCGGCCGTCCTCGATGGGCAGGATGCTGGCGCTCTGCCCGGGGCGTGCCGTCCGGGGGTCGGACTGTACGACGACCATGGGGAAGCCGACCGTTCCCTCCGGCGCCCGGAAGACCCGGCTGGCGTAGGTCAGGCCGAGGTCGAGGGAGCGCTCGGGGGCGGGTCTGACCCCCAGCTCCGCCAGGAACCGCGGGGCCCGCGAGCCCCGCCCGCTCGCGTCGACGACGAAGTCGGCCTCCAGGGCCGCTTCCCGGCCGTCCGCCCCCCGGGTGCGTACGCCGGTGATCCGGTCGGCCGTGCCGGTCAGGCCCTCGACGCGGGTGTGCTGGAGGACGCTCACCCTCGGATCGGCCAGCACGAGCTCGCGCACCACGTGGTCCAGCACGTCACGGCTGCAGGCGATCAGGAAGGCCGTCTCGGCGCTCCAGCGGCGGAGCCAGCCCTCGGCGGTGAAACCGACCATGCCGGTCGGGATCGGGATGCGGTTCGCGCCGGCGGCCATCCACCGGTCGGTGACGCCGGGCAGGAGGGCTTCGGCGGCGTGCACTCCGCTGCTCCAGAACATGTGCGCGTGGCTCGCCTGGGGAAGTCCCTTGCGGGGGCCCGGGGCGGCCGGCAGTTCGTCGTTCTCGACGAGGAGGACCTCGTCCACCGCCTCGCGCAACGCGGCAGCCGCCAGGGTGCCGGCCAGGCCGCCGCCGATGACGAGGGCCCGGCGCCGTATCGCCGCCGTGGGGGTGTTGCCGGAGTGGGTCATGTGACTGCTCTCTCGCGGGCCGCCGAGGTGCGGATGCCGTCTTGGTCAGGGGAGCGGGGCCGCCCGGCGGTGAGGCGTCCGCACGGGCCCGCCGGACGTGTCGGTGAGTGGTCAGACGCGGTCGGAGGTCCTCTCCAAGAGCGACGACCGGCCGGAATCAGGGCTGCCGGTATGGTCGGGGACGGCCAGCACGCGCAGGGCGTCCGAGAGCCGCACGAGCAGCTCGTCGTCACCCGAGAGCATGCTCTCCAGGCTGCATTCCCCCGCGTCGGCCCCGGTGCCGTGCAGGGTGTCGAACGCCGCGACCACCAGGGCGACGTGGCGTGCCGCATCCGGATGCAGCGTGGCGGGGAGCGCGTCCGCCCGTCCCCCTTCCTGCGCGTGGTGGTCGAGTTCCTGCGCGTGGTGGTCGAGGCGGGGCGCGATCAGCCGGAGGCCGTCGCGGATGTCGCAGGTCCGGCGCAGCTGGCGCTTGCCGAGCGAGGAACCCCAGGGAATGGGCACCAGTTCGTACGGGGTCACCGCGCGCATGGTCAGCCACAGCGGGCGCAGGCGCCGGTACCGGGACCACCGGCGCCACAGGCTCATCACGCACTGGCTCGCGGAGGGCAGGGCGAGGCCGACGCACTGGAGGAGCGAGGCGAGTGAGGAGACCGTCGGGGCGACGGTGGTGCTGACGCCGTCCCAGTCGTGGCCGGCCCATCGCGCCCCGATGGCCGTGAGCTTGCACGCGACGTATCCCAGGCTCAGGGCCGAGCCGGTGACGATGAGGAGCAGCCCCGTCCGCAGCAGCCCCGGGACCTCGCGGGACCAGCGCCAGCACAGGCGGGCCAGGACCAGGTTCGCCAGCCCGTAGGCCAGTACGCACAGGACGACCATCTCGCGGACGTACGGGGTGGTGGCGTAGTAGGTGTCGAAGTCCCGGAGGCGTTCCTCGGACGCGTCCCCGAGGGCGAACAGGGTGAACTGCGTCGCGATCAGCGCTCCGTAGACGCCGACGCACCAGCGGGTGGCGGTCCGGCGCCGGTCCCGCGGGCCTCCGCGCCAGGTGATGGTGAGGTTGATGAGGGCGGCGCTGGCGGCGGTGACGATGCCGTAGACCAGCGGGACCGAGAAGTTGGGGATGCCCGTGAACGCGTTCACCTGGGAGATCGTCGGCGGCGCCGCGAAGAAGAAGACGGCGGCGCCCAGCGGCAGGAGCAGGGACACGGAACGCACGAGGGGATCGCGCCAGTGTCTGACGAGTGCGGGCGCCCTCAGGGCGAAGGCGACCGAGAGGACGCCGACGAGAAGGTAGAAGTACACGGTGGTCATGCGTGCTCCCTCTCCGGCGCCGGCCCGCCCGGACCCCCGGAGAGGATCCGGGCCAGCGCGTGCGATATCCGTACCAGATCGCGCTCTTCGCCGGGTTCCGTCCGGAGTTCACGGGAGGACGCGATCACGTGGCGCTCGGGGTCGGCGCGCAGCGCGTCGACCGCGGCGACGACCATGACGGCGTCCGCGTCCGCGGCGGCGTCGTCGTCAGTGGCGCCATGGGCCAGCGCGTCGGCGAGTGCGCGGGCCCGCAGGGTGAGGTCGAAGTAGGGGTTGAGGGTGAGGAGTCCGTCGTGGATGCCCGATTCGCGGTGCAGCCGGCGTACGCCCACCGTGGAGAGCAGGGGCATCCTGACCACCGGCGTGGTCGGCGTCAGCCCGTGGAGGAGGCGTGACAGGGTGCCCAGCCGGCGGTACCGGGTCCAGTCCCGCCAGGGTCCCTTGAAGCGCTGCACGGCGAGGGGGAGGCCGAAACCGAGGAGGATGAGGCAGAAGGAGACCGTGACGAACGGCCGGGCCACCTCGGTGCTGAGGACGTCCCAGTCCGTTCCGGCCCAGCGCGCGCCGACGGCCGCGAACTTGCACACGTCGAAGCCGAGGGTGCTGGTGTAGCCCGCGATCAGGAGGGCCAGGCCCGCACGGAGCTCCCGGGACACATCGCTCAGCCAGCGCCGGCACAGTGACGCCATGATCACCGCCGCGGCGGAGTGGCCCACCAGGTAGAGCACGATCATTTCGCGGATGTACGGCGTGTTGGCGTAGTAGGTGTCCAGGTCCTCCAGCCGTTCGACCGGCGCCTCGCCGAGGGCGAAGAGCGCGTACATCGCGACGGCCAGGGCCGCGTAGGTTCCCGCGCACCAGCGTGTGGACCGCCGGATGCGGGCGGGCGGGCCACCTCGCCAGTTGATGATCAGGATGATGCCGGAGCCACAGCAGGCCATCAGGAGCGAGTAGAGGAGGGGCGCGGCGAAGTTCGGCACGCCCGTGATCTCGTTGACGTTGACGATCGTCGAGGTCGCCCCGAAGTAGAAGACCCCCGTGGCCGTCAGCAGGAACACCACCACGGCCCGGAGGAGGGGATCGCGGGCGTTCCTGCGCAGGCTGGGGAGCCGGACGAGGACGGCCACGGTCCCCAGCGCGGCCGGAATGAAGAAGGCCAGATCGGACACGGTTCAGCCCCGAATGCCGTGGTGGCCGAGGGCGGCCGCGATGCGGCCGGAGGTCGTGCCGCGGTCGAGTACGGGTGCGTCGGGCGCTGCCAGCAGGTGCCGTACGGCGTGCGCCAGTTCGAGGCCGTAGCGCTCGGCGGCCTGCTCCTCTCCCGCGTGCTTCCTGGCGGCGGCCCTGTCCTGCTTGAGGAGGGCGGGACTGTGGCGTCCCGCGACCGCCAGAGCCGACTCGACCACCTCCCGTAAGTCGGCGTCGTGGCGCAGGAGGCGAGCGGCCGCGGAACCCTCGCTCACGTGCAGGTGGCAGTGGCCCAGCTCCAGGTGGCGCAGCTCGTGCCCGGTGATGACGATCTGGTGTTCGGCCGCGGTCTTCTGTTCCACGACCACGAGGTCCCGGTCCCCGAGGTCCAGGGCGAGACCGCTGGCGGTGCCCGGGGGGAAGGGCGTGGTGTGGAAGTCGATCCTGCGCCCCCGGCGCAGCCCCATGGCGTCGCAGAGCGCGCGGCAGACCTCCTCGGCCGGAGCCGGAGACTTCAGGTGTCCGATCCCGTCCGTGAGGGCGCCGATGGACCGCCGTATCTCCCGCTGCTTCAACACGTGTCTCTCCCCTGCTCCTGCCTCTGCTCCGGCTCCTGTTCCTGCTCCGGCTCCGGCTCCTGCCCTTGGCCCCGGCCCTGTTCCGCGACGGGCAGGAGCGCGAAACGGACGGCGCGTCTCAGGACGCGTCGCCGGGCGAGGGCCGGTTCCCTTCGGCGCTCCTCGCGGCGTTCTCGTCCGCGGCCCCGTCGGCGTACCCGTCCGCGGCCGCACGCTCGTCCATGTAGTTGTCGAGCCACTCCAGCAGCCTGGTGCGCCCATGGTCGGGCAGCAGGGCCGCGCGCAGCGCGATGCCGTCGACGCCGTGCCGCTCGTAGAGGGTCGGCCGCCGGGCGCCGGACGGGGCCGCCGCCAGGACGCCGCGTTCGCTGTGCTCCCGGTACTCCTGGAGCAGCGCCTTCTCGATGACGGCCAGGACGCAGCTCAGCGCCTCGGCGTCGTCCGACTGGAGGAAGCCGGCGGGCCGTTCGAAGAACCGTTCCAGCCGGGAGCAGTGGTCCATCGTCGGGCGGCGGTCTCCGCCGAGCAGCGCCTGGACCTGCTGCCGGGAGATGCCGCTCTGCCGGGCGATCTCCCCGTGCGAGAACTTGCGGCCGTTCTCCTTGAGGTACGTCTCGTGGAGCAGGTCGAGCCGCTGGCGGAACCGCTCGTGGATGTCCGGCTCTCCCGCCGGCCGCCCCTGGAGCAGCGCTCGTACGACCTGGAGCGGCACCCCGGAGGCGCGGTGCAGCTCCTCGGGATCCAGGACCTCGTCCCGGCCGCGGCCCAGCTTGGCCCCCAGGTCGACGACCCGTTCGACGACCGCGGCCAACTGCGGGGCGGACACGGGCGGTACGGAGAAGGCTTCTGTCACCGGCTGCTCCCCCCGACGTCGCTCAGGACGCATCACCCCGGCATCCTCGTTGGAGCGCCGGCACAGCGGCTGTTGCGGAACCGATCCTGCCACAGCCGTGGCAGGCGAACCATGGAACTCCGGCCAAACCGCCACGGTCGTGGCAGGAACTCGATGGCCGGCCATCCCATCACCCCGTCTCGCCGGGGGAAGGCCGCTTCGCCGCAACGGCGTCCTGAAGGACGGGCTCCCGAACGGGTTCCGAGGGTTCCGAGGGTTCCGGGTGATCCGGGTGATCCGGGTGATCCGGGTCCTCGGCCGGGGCCGCGGCCCGCAGCGCCGCCTCGACCCTGCGGTTGCCGGTCATGGTCGAGGTGACGGCGGTCATGGTGAGGAGCAGTCCGGCGGCGGCGTAGAGCGGGGTGCGCACGTCGTAGGTGGTGGCCAGCCAGCCGCCTAGGAAGGCGCCGAACGGGGCGGCGCACATGGCGAGCATGCGGGAGGTGGAGGCGACCCGGCCCATCAGGTGCGGGGGGACGATCGCCTGCCGGAGGGAGGGGGCGAGCACCATCGTGGCGCCCATGCCCGCTCCGCAGACGGCGAGCGCGAGGCCGGCGACGTACGGGTTCGGGGCGGCGGCGAGGCCCAGGACGGCGAGTCCCTCGACCGCGGCCGTGCAGGTCAGCGCGGTGCCGGTGCCGAGTCGCCGGCCGAGGAAGGAGGCGATGCCCGCGCCGAGCAGACCGCCGGTGGCCTCCGCCGTGAGGAGCAGGCCGAAGCCGAAGGTGTCGATGCCGAGACGATCGTGCGCGAAGAGGGCGAGTACGGTCTCCACGGCGATGAAGGCGACGTTCCCGACCGCCGGACGCAGCGCGAGCCCGAGCAGCAACCGGTTGCGGAACACGTACGAGGCGCCGGCCCGCGCCTGTCGCAGCAGCGACTCGCGGGCCTGCGGTACGGGCCGGGGTGCGGCCGGCAGCGACCGTACGAGCAGCGCGGACAGCGCGAAGGACACCGCGTCGGCGAGCAGCGGCACCGCCCGTCCGAGCGCGAGCAGGGCACTGCCCGCGGGCGGTCCGGCGAAGCCGGACGCGGCGGTCTGGGTGCCGCGCAGGCGGGAGTTGGCGCGCTCCAGGAGCGCGGGGTCGCGGCCGAGCAGATCCGGCAGGTAGGCCGTGGCGGCCGTGTCGAAGAAGAGTCCGCCGAGGCCGAGGAGGAAGGCGAGGGCCGCGAGCAGCGGAATGCTCAGCGCGTCGAGCGCGGCTGCCGCCGCCGGTATCGCGAGCAGCACCGCACGTGCGGCGTCCGTGACCCACATCGTTCGCCGGCGGTCCCAGCGGTCCACCAGCGCGCCGCCGAGCACCCCGAAGAGCAGCCACGGCAGCGTTCCGGCGGCCGTGACGACGGCGAGCGCCATCGGATCCCGGGTCAGCGTCAGCGCGAGCAGCGGCAGCGCGGCGTGCGTCACCCCGTCACCGAGCGAGGACACCGTCTGAGCGGTCCACAGGCGTCCGAACCCGGCCGGCAACTTCCGTGATTCCGTTCTCACTTGGCGTCCCCTTCGGTCTGACGGCGCGGCGCCGGGTGGAACAGTGCGAAGACGAGCGAGGCGTCCGGCAGCGAGGGATCGGACAGCTCGCGGTACTCGTCCGCCAGTGCCTCCAGCCGCGCCCCCAGCTCCGCGAACTGCTCCTCGGTGAGCCGCAGGTGCGCCATCCGCACGTGCCGCTCTCCATCCGCCGGTGCCGCCTCCAGGTCCGCCACCGCGTGGCGCATCAGCACGTCCGGCCCTCCCTCGCCCGGATCCGGCAGCACGATCGCCCGCGCGGCCATGGCGTAGTACCGCTCGGTGACCCCCCGGACCTTCCGCGTCCGCACCACCTTGACCAGGCCGGCCCGCTCCAGCAGCCGTACGTGGTAGCTGGAACTCCCCTTGGCCAGGCCCACCCGCTCGGCGATCTGCGTGATCGTCGCGGGCTCGAAGCGGAGCACGGCCATGATCCGGTGGCGCGTGAGATTGGAGACGGCGCGCAGCTGCTCGTCGGTGGTGACGTGGAACGTCTCGGGAAGCTCGTCGGTAGGCATGCCCCCAATGGTCAACGTTTCTTGACCATTGAGCAAGGGGTTTCGCCCGGACTTCCGGAAGATCACCCACTTGACCTCGACCGGGCTTGAGGTCCTACGTTCTCCGTACGGCCTGCACGGCACGCAGGCTCCGCACCCGAAGCACCAGGAGGGGACACCCCATGACGACCCAGCAGCAGCTCTCCGACGCCGAGCTCGCCGGACAGCCCGCCGCCTACTGGACCGGTGTCGCCTACGAGGCGCTCATCGCCTTCACCCGGGCGCGGCAGGCCGAGAAGGGCTACACCCAGCCCCAGTTCTGGCTGCTGCGCAACCTGTCGGAGAACGACATCTCGCCCGACGGCGAGGGGATGACCCTGCCCGAACTGCACGAGGCCATGGCCTCCTACATCCGGCCCGAGGACGACCTGGCGGCGGAGGCCGAGGTGCTCGTGGAACGGGGCTGGCTGACCCGGGACGCCGAGGACCGGCTGTGGCTCACCGAGGAGGGGGAGCAGGCCCGCGTCGACCTCGCACTCAACGGTCCCGCGATCCGCGACGCCCTCCACGAGGGCATCGACGACGCGGACTACGTCACCACGGTGAAGGTGCTCATGCGGCTGATCCGCAACTCGGGCGGGACCGCCGCCTGACGGAGTCGGCGGCGCCGCAGCGCGGCCCCTGCGGGAAGAGATCGGGAAGAGATGCCGTGCGCCGCCCTCCGACGTCGGATCGGGGCCCGAACGGGCTGCCCGACCCGGGGTGCGACCCTCCCCCGTGGGGATCGCTGCCTTCGGGCGGCGCAAACAACCAGCCATGAAGACCCCTCACCTCTCGGGAGGGGCCCGGCCAGCTGGCGGCATGGACAAGATCCTGCTGCACCCTCCGCCCGGTGTCAACAATAGTTTGCACATGACGCCAACTCGGAGACGGACAGCGGCCCTTGGATGCCGACCGGGACCTGGAATCGACCGCCGCCACTGCTTGCTGGTTAGACTTGGTGCGGTCGGCATGCAGTTCGAGTAACTTCTCGCAGGGGCGCCCGCCGCCCCGAGTTCTGCCAGTGCGGCGGCGGTTCCTCCGCCAACGCGGCGGAAGCGGTGATGATCACGGCAGTCACCGTGCGGCCGGACGGGCCGTCACGGCGACGGTCACTCGGACGTGGCAGGAAAGGGATCGATGAGCGGCACGGGCGACCAGCGGGCGCTGCTGATCTCAGAGCGTCTCGACTTCCTGTTCACGCACATCTTCCCGCGGGGCTCAGAGCCCCAGTCGAACGCCGCCGTCAGCCACACCACCGGTGTGCCGCTGGAGTTCCTGCAGGCCCTGCGGGCGGGCAAGCCCGCGGGGCGAACCGTAGAGGACGACGACCCGTTCATCGGCCGGCTCGGACACCTGCTGAAGACCCGCACGACCGACGAGGGCAGGCCCCACACGCAGACGGACGTGGCCCGGGCGTGCGGAAAGTCGCGGATGTGGCTCTACAACCTGCTGGAGGGGAAGAGCAAGCCCAGCCTCGAGTCCACGAAGCTGCTCTGCAAGATCTTCAAGGTGGATCCGTCCTTCTTCACGGATGACCCCCTGGAGGCCCTGGCGAGGCACTTCGGCATCGAGGCCGGCCCCGCGTTCTTCACCCTCCCCGACACCGACGCCCTGGTGCAGGAGACCAAGGACCAGGTGGAGCTCGTGGCACTGCTGCGCGAAGCCGGCGCCCCGGCGGTCCTCAGCCGCTACCTCGGGACGTTGCCCGGCTCCCGGGACTGAGCGGCCTCGCGCCGGCCGCGGGCGTCCTCCTCTGCCCCGGTCGACGGGCTCGGCGGCCCGCCCGGGAAGCCGCCGCCGGAATCATCCGGTTCGTTCCCGATTGCCCCTCCCCCACGGCTTTCCGATCCAGGAAGTACGCCAACCGGAAGCCTGTCCCACTTGATCTCCCTCGCAATGAACGTACAAGCTACTCACTGTGACTCTCCAGACGCGGTCGCCCGCCGTGGGGTCCGGCATCCGTACCGCGGTACGGGTAGCGGGAGGCAGCCACCGGAGCCCGGCTCCTGTTCCACCGCGGCGAACGTCACCGTCGGCGGTCCATGGACGTGGGACCGCGTACGCAGAATCCAGCAGATTCACGAAGGAACCACAGCACGCGTCCCACGTGCTGCGGTTCTTGCAGAAGGGGTAGACCGTGGCGGGAATCCGGGAGACCGTCGGAATCGTCTCAGAGACGCTCCGGGAGATCCGCACCCTCCGCAGATTGCGCAACACCTTCTGCTCGCAACTGGGGCTGCCGGCCCACCCGACCATCGACGAGGTCGTATCGGCCGTCTCCGACCGCTGCGGGATGCCGATCCGGATCCTCCACCTCCCTTTGAAGTACCCGCTCACGGGAGGACTCCTGCGGGGGCCCTCCGAGCTCATCATCGTGGTCGACAAGGACTCGCAGAGCATCCTGCAGAACTTCGTCATCGCCCACGAACTGGCCCACGCCTTCCTCGGGCACGATCCGGAAACAGCAGGACATGACCTTCAGGACGAGCTGCTCGCGAGCCTGGCTCCCGCCCTCAACCCCAAGGTCAGCCGGATGATGCTGGCCCGCACCTACTTCGACGGGCCCGAGTCGACACTGTCCTGCGGGCAGACTCCGCCCGAGCTGGAAGCCGAGACCCTGGGGCGGCTGATCGTCAGCATGATCACCAACATCAGCGGCGACGCCACCACCTCGGTGAGCTCCGCCCTGCGTCACAGGGGGACCGGTGTCTGAGGACACGGCGAACATCGTCTACCTCACCGTCGCCGTGATCGGCTCGTGCACCACCTCCGCGAAGTTCGTCGCCTGGCAGCGGGAACGCTCGCCCGCGCTACGGCTGATCGCCATGTGCTCCGCCTTGGGCGTGGGCGCCTTCGTCTTCGCGACGCCCGTGGTCTACCGGGGCACGGCCGATCTGACGGGCCGGCAGAACCTCGCCGAGCTGCTGGTCTTCCTCTGCATCCTCGGCTTCTTCGCCCATACGCACATCATGTCGCTGCTGTGGCGCCCCTCCCCCTCGGGCGAGGCCGGCCGCAACCCGCTGACCGGGCCGCTCGTCGTCTACGGCGTCCTCGCGGGTGCCCTGATCACCGGATTCCTCGCGGCCGGGCTCGACGACGCACCGCACCCGCTGGACTTCAACGTCACCTACGGCCGGGACCCCGGCGCCCTGGTCATGCTGGGCGCGTTCCAGCTGGGCCTCGGCTACGCCTCGGTCTCCACCGCCCTGCGGTTCCGGCACAACGCCCTCTCCTCCCAGAACGATCCGCGGCTGCGCCGGGCACTGCAGCACATCGCGTTCGCCACCTGGTTCATCGCCGGGTACGTGGCGTGCGTCGGGCCGGCCACCGTGGCCGGCGCCACCGGTTGGCGCGGCCTGGACCCCCTGCACAGCCTCGGCCCGGTCTCCGGCACGATCGGGGCCGTCATCATCAACTGGGGGTTCTCCGGTGCCGCCATCGCCACCTGGCGCGCGGACCGCCGGGACTACCTGGCGCTGGCCCCGCTGTGGCAGCTGACGCGTCGCGCCGACCCCCGGATCGCGCTGACCGAGCCCAACCCGGTGGCGCAGCTCGGCCTGCTCTACGTACGGGACTGGCACCTGATCACGCGTATGGCCGACATCCTCAGCGGCATCCGCAGCCTGCACCCCTACTTCGGCCACTCCCCCGCCGAACGCGTCCGCGGGGCTGCCGCCGGCGCGGGCTGGTCGAAGGACGACGAACGGGCCGCGGCCGCCGCCGCCGTCCTCCTCGGGGCGGTGGCACTCGCCGAGGACGGAACCGGCCGGGCCGGCGGCAGGGGCGTCCCGCTGCCCGGCTCCGAGCTGGAAGCGGCCGCTCAACGCGCCCACCTGGTCCGCATGGCCCGCCTTCTCGACCACCCCGAGGTGCTGGCCGCGGCAGGAGTGGACAAGGACGGGCGGCTGGTGGCCGGCTCCTAGAAGACCGGCCCCGCCGCGTCAGTGGCGCGGAGGGTGCAGTGCCCCGCCCGCCGGGCGGACGTGTCCACCGGTCGATGGACAACCGGTCCATCGGTCGGTTGTCCAGGTCCACCCCTCTCGATCCCTAGCGTTGGAGTGGAAGATCCGGGAGAGCCTCGAAGCGCCCCCGCCACTCACCGAAACGAGGGGTTGCCCCATGAGTCCGTTCCTGACCGCCTTGATCGCCAGCAGCGTGATCCTGGTCATCATCCTGTCCACCGACCTGGGTACCCGTCAGATCACCACCATGCGGCTGCTGCGCTCGATCATCGCGATCGCCATCGTGCTCGCGCTCTTCGTCCATTCGCTCCCCCTGGACGGGAACGACCCCTGGCTCCAGCTCGCCGGAATCGGCGCGGGAATCCTCTGCGGCCTGATCGCCGTACCGTTGCTGCCCGCCCACCGGGGCTCCGACGGCAACGTCTACACGCGGGGCGGCGCCGCCTACGCGATCCTCTGGACCTTGGTCTCCGCCTCCCGCGTGCTGTTCGCCTACGGTTCCGAGCACTGGTTCGGGAAGGACGTCATCATGTTCAGCATCGAGAACAAGCTGAGCGGGCAGGACGTCTACTCGAACGCCTTCGTGTTCATGGCCCTGGCCATGGTCCTCACGCGCACCGGCGTGCTGCTCGCCAAGCGCCGTCGGCTGCAAGGCGCCCCGGCCTCGACGCCCGAGAACTTCGTCGAGGCGTAGAACCGTTCCTGAACGACTCAACGCAATGCGGCGGCGGCGCCGATGTCCCGGGCTTGACGGGCATCGGCGCCGCCGCCGTCATCGCTCCCCCCGTGCGCACGCCATCGCGACACGCCACAGGAACCGTGGCGCCCGCAGATCAGCGGGACGCCTGCGCATGTTGACGACGTCGAGGAACCTCTCGTTCACCCACGCGTCCGTCATGGAGGCCTCCTCCATCCGTTCCGCCATCTTCCTGGCCATGGCGTAGCCGCGGGGATAGGGACCCGTGACGTGCGGCTGTGCCAGGTCGGACAGCGTCGAAATCTCCCATGCCGCGTTCACCACGACCCTGATGCGGTGGAAGTAGGCATGGGCCGGCGCATGGAGGTCGCCGCCCTTGCGCAGGTACGCGGCGAGGCACGACGCGTGCAGAAGGGCACTGGTCATGCCCTGCCCGTACACCGGGTTGAAGGAGGCTACGGCATCCCCCGCGACGAACAGTCCCCCGGGCAGGCGCTCCACGTCCCACCACCGCCTGCGCGAGGAGTGCGCCATGCTGTAGGTCTCGACCTCGCCGATCAGCTCGCACCGGTCGGCGACGACCCCGAAGGGGCTCGCGTCCATCTCCCCCATGCGCCTGCGGAACTCGGCGGGGTCCCGGGTCGGGCGCTTCCCGGCGTACGCCGCTATGACCGCCATCCACTGGCCGCCCTCCACCGCGGCCATGGCCCCGGTGTCCGGCTGCCCGCCGGTACCGCTCGCGGCGGCGGGCAGCTGGTGCGCCACGCGCACCCCGGGCAGCTCCGTTCCCCTGCGGAAGCGCGCGGTGGCGTAGCCCAGATCGATCCGCATGCGGTCGACCGGGGGCTCCGGCCACCCCTCCTCCCGGAGCCAGGAGGCCAGCCGACTCGACCGGCCCGTGGCGTCGACCACCGCGTCGGCCGGCACCACCTGCACTTCGCCGGAGTCGGCGGCGCGGACGCGGACGCCGACCACGCGCGCGCCCCGGATGTCCAGGCCGCACGCCGCGCCCACCCTCACCGTGACCCCGTCGTCCAGCAGGGTCCGGCGGCGGATGTGCTCTTCGAGGAGGCCGCGGCTCACGCCGATCAGCTCGTTCCCGGGAACGCTGACCTTCCGCCGTCCGTTCGAGAAGAGCTGGATCTCGCTCCCGGACCCGAGGACGGCGCCATCGGCGACCAAGTCCTTCGACAACCCGGGAAACCAGCGTTCGGCCTGCGTCCGTCCCATGTCGAGCAGCGCATGGAGCTGCCCGCTCTGCGGCACACCGCGCCTCGCGGCCGTCGCGGCAAGTCCATCGGGCTCGACGACGGTGACCCGCGTGCCAAGGCTCCGCAGGGCCCGTACCGCGGCCAGCCCCGCGATGCTTCCCCCCAGGACGACTACGTGCTGCACGTGCTCCCCCTCCTCCATCGACTGCCCTCACCCCTTCGGCGGCCCGCGCACGGCCCCGGCACAGCACCCTAGGGCCGTTCTGATCAACGACCAATGTGAGCGGGGGGCTTGGTTGGCGAGAACGCGATCAGAAGATCCACTACGACCGCGGTGCCCGGCCACGCCCCGGTCCTCGTGCATGCCGAACCGTTGGCCGGATCGGGCGTGCCGTACCCCGGATGGCCGCGGGGACGGGTGACAACGGTGGCAGGCCGCCGGGTCGTACCCGAGGCTCGTTGACGGGGGCGAGGACGAGGGAAGGGCGGCACCCATGCCGGAAGCCGACGAAGAAGGCCTCACCGCGCGCCCGGTCGGCACGGTGGCCCGGGATCGGAGCAGAGCCGAACGCCTCAAGGGTGCGGTCATGCGCACCCATCTGCTCCCCGCGTTCCTTGTCCTCACGGTCATGATGGTGGCCCTGTGGCTCATGGGCATGCCGTTCCTCCAGGCCCTGACGATCTCCACGGCGGTGAAGATCGTGGTGGTCCTGCTCGAACTCCGCCGGGTGCCCGACTCCCCCGGGCCCTGACGCACGCGTCCGCCGCCGCAGGCCGTAGGCCGTAGGCCGTAGGCCGTAGGCCGTAGGCCGCAGACAGGTTCCGAGGTGACGTGGGGTAGTTTCGGCGGCACCGACCGACGAGGAAGAGGACATGCAGACAGCTGGTGCCGAGGTCTTCTCCTGCGCCGTGTGCGGCGCCGGCTTGTCCGTGCCGGTGCGTGAGGTGCCACCGCCCCCGGACGACGAGGTCTGGACGCCACTCGACTCTCCCGTGGACCCCTGCCCGCCCAGAATGGCGGCGGGCACCTACACCCGAGACCCGGAACCGGGGCGCATCGCCTGGGGCTCGCCGCCCAAGGGCTCGCGCAGGTCCCGGGCCGGGCACGAGCCCGGGGTTGACCTGCTGTTGAGCCCGGCCGACCTGGTCGGTACCACGAAGATCCTCAGCCGATGGGGCGGCTGCTGCGGGCCGGGCGGGCACGAGGGGCCGAACCTGGCGTGCGAGGGGTGCGGGGCGCAGGTGGGGCTGTGGATCGGTGACTGCTACACCTGGCTGGAGGTCGTCCTCAACGGACGCCTGGTCAGGCGTTCCCCGGCGGCTTGAGCACCTCTTCGCCGTCCCGTCGGCAGTCGTGTCCCCCTCCCCCGCGGGAGGGGAGAGGGACCACCGGCGCAGCGGCTCACCCGACCGGGTCGAGTCGGCGGCAGGTCACCCCGGCCCGTAACGGGCGGGCCCGGCAACGCCCGGGGTGGGGACCGCGGCACCCGCGGCGTGCTTCCGGTCCGGCCGGGGTGCGTGAACGGCCCCCGCGGGCTCCGCGACCGTCAACGTGCACCGGCCGTCCTCGCAGGAGCGCTGCAGCCGGCCCCGCGAGATGGTCTGCATCAGGCCGATGGCCCAGCACATCGGGCAGCCGCGCAGTGCCAGCACGCCGACCGGCAGGAGCAGCAGGCTGACCGGGCCCGTGACCGGGACGAGCGCGACCGAGGCGATGAGGCTGCCGAAGCCGATCAGGCCGCGGATCAGGTGGCGGGGCAGGGACGCACTCGCGAAGTCGGGGCCGTCGGCCCCGGTGGTCTTCTTCATGCGGTGTCTCCGGTCGTGGGTCGGGGCGTGGCGCGCAGGGACTGCTGGACGGAGGCGCGAGCGCGGTGCAGGCGCGATTTCATCGCCGCGGTACTGAGCCCGAGCGCCTCGGCGGCCATCCGTCCGCTGTAGCCCTGGATGTCCCGCATGATCAGCACGCGGCGCTGCTCGGCCGGCAGGGCGGCCACGGCGGCGGCCACCCGGCCCGCCTCGATGCGCTGCAGGGCCACCTCCTCGGCCGAACTCACGGCGGCATCCGGCAGGGGTGCGTCGGACCGCATCGTCCGCGCGCGCCGCAGGCACTCGTTGCGGACGATGCGGAACATCCACGAGGCCAGCGCACCGGACGCCCGTAGCGTCCCGATCTTGCGGTAGAGGATGATCAGGGCTTCCTGCGCGGCGTCCTCGGCGTCCTCGGGAGTGGCGCAGAGCGAGCGGGCGAATCGCCGTACGTTCGGGTGCGAGCCCGCGACCAGTGCGGTGATCGAGTCGACGTCGCCGCGCTGGGCGTCGACGACGAGCTGTTCGGCGGGCCAGGACGCGTCAGCCACGGGCTTGCTTCCGCTTGCGCGTGACGAAGTAGGCGCACGTGCAGAGCAGCACGGCTCCGGCGGCGATGGCGATACCGATGAGCATGAAGACCTCCTGTTCCCGTGCCGACGATTGTCGGCACACGTATAGGAGGCGCGTGCCCGCCGAAAGGATTCGGGCCGTCCGGGGAAATGTCGATCGGCGCGGGGAGGAAGCAGGTCGGCCCCGGCTTCCGCCGACAGTCGTGGCAGCCGGGACCGCCCGCGATGGGCATGGCGTGCGGCCCGCGGCGCGGGCGGAGGTCCGGCCCGCGCAAGCCTTGTACGCCATCCACAACCTGCCGCCGCGCCCACGCCCGCGGCCGGCCCTACCTGATGCGCGACGTCAACATCGGCGCAGACGCAAGCTTCTGATTATCCATCAGATTCACGCGTCCCGCAGGACGTGCCGAGCGGGTACGGGATCCGCTTCCGTGGCAGGCCTCAGGCCGACCTGCGGCGCATCGCCCGGCGGACCCCGTACAGGACCACGATCAGCACGATGACGACGAGCACGACGATCAGCAGTTTCGAGAAGAGCCCGCCCTTCTTCTTGCTCTTCTTGCTCTTCTTGGTCTTCTTGTCGCCGGTGACGGCCTGGACCCGGGACGACGTCGGTGCGCGGAGACCGGCTGCCACACCGGCTCCCACCTGGAGGGAGTTCTGCGCCTGCGCCGCGGCGGCGGGCGCCTGCCGGGCAGCCGGTACGGCCGCCTCCGCGGCTGCCGCCGGGCCCAGCAGCAACCCGGCGAGTATGAAGAGCGGTACGAGGGCCGCCGCCCTTGCCGGACGCTTCCTGGAACTGCTGTTGTTCGTCACTGTCTCCCCTGTTCTCCAACGCCCTGACCGACCGGTGGAATCCGGACAGCCGGGGTACTGGAGCATCGTCGACGAGTTGGACCGGCGCGGCAAGGACATGGAACGCGTGACCTTGTCGAACCGCCCCTGCCCGGTAGACCCGTGATCACGCTGTCACACCCTCCCCGTAGAGTCGGAGGGGTGAATCAAGACGACGCCCTTCACCCGACGGACACCGCCGAACTGCTGCGCGGTGTCCACGCGCGGCTGCTGCCCCTGGCCGCGTTCACTCCCGAGCTCATAGGGGCCATGCGCTACGCGCGCGTGGTGGCCGACGGGCTCGTCTTCGCGTACGCCCTCGACGGACCCACCAGCGTACGGATCCTCACCGACAGGGACGTCGAGCGTGCCGGGCTCCAGGAACTGGGGCAGGCGGCGTACGCGAACCTGATGCGGGTACCCGTCGAGTACGCGGAAGTACTCACCGAAGAGGGGGTACGGCTGCACTCCGTCTACGGCGACTCCCACTTCATCGCCGCCAAGGCCCTGTTCCTCTCCGAGACGGCCCGGCAGGTCACCGGTGAGCCGCTCCCCGACTCCGGCGCCCTCGTCGTCGTGCCCAGCCGGCACAACCTGGTGTTCCACCCGGTCGGCGACGGAACCGTGGTCGGCGCGGTCAACGCCCTCGCCGCCTACGCGTTGGGCGCCCACGAGGACTCCGGACAGGGCGCCCTGTCGCCGCAGGTCTACTGGTGGCACGACGGCGGCCTGACCTCGCTCACGGTCTTCGACGAGGAGACCCGCACCTTCTCCCTGCAGCCCCCGCCCCAGCTGCTCGCCCTGATGAAGGGCCTGGTCCGGCTCGACGGCGCCGGCCGGATCGCCACCCGCACCGCGGACAAGGCTCCCGACGTCGACGAACTGGCAGAAACGACCCTTGACTCGGTACGGCGTCTCGCCACGGACCCCGCAGGGCTGGGAGGCGCGTTCGGCTCCGCCGTCGCGCTCGCCCACGCCCGCTGCGCCGAAGACCCCGACGCGTCGGGCATCGACACGTGGGACGCCTGGGCCACCTCGGTACAGCTCGGCTCCGCGCTGTTCACCGGCGCGGGACCCCAGCAGTGCCACCTCGGCGAAGACCGCGTCGGCCGGCTGCCCGCCACGCCCGCCGACCCGCCCGCGGACGCCCGCGCCTGGCTCGACGCCCTGTACCTCGCGATCGTGTGCCGCCAGACGGACCGGATCGACCGGCTGTGCGCGGTGCCGCCGGCGCGGCTGCGGGAGGACGACTCCGTCGACGCGTACGTCCTGCACTGGGTCGACACCCTGCGGGCCTACTTCTCCCGGCGGTCCATGGACGAGGTGGTGGAGAAGCTGCTCGCCACCATGGAGTCGTCCATGCCGGAGCGTTTGACCCACGCGCCGAAGGACTTCGTGAACCGGATCGACTACCAGCCCGTCGCCCTCTTCCACCGCCTCGTTGCGGGTGACCCCGACGCCTTCGCCGAGACGCTGGCGGAAGCCCTCGCGGAACACGCCGGGTACTGGTCCGGGTCGGCGGCGCCGCGCGCCCGTCTCGCCCTCGGGCCGCTCGCGATGGCGAGCATGGCGTACGAACGCGGCTTCCCCGTCGACCCGAAGCAGCCCGGTCTGCCCGCCTACCTGCTCGACGGAAAGCGGATCGAGGACATCCCCGAATCCGGGGACCCCTCGTAACCGTGCCGTAGACATTGCCGTAGGGGGCACGAACCGAACGCGAGCCGGCCCAGCAAATGGCGCCGAGCAGTCGGGTGCACACCGGCCGACGCCGGACGAGCACCCGACTCCGGCCTGGGCCGCGAGCGGCGGTTACCCGTAAGGGTGTTGACCGGCGATCGTGATGAGCTGGACGTCCATCTCGTCGGCCTGCGCGCAGAGGATGCCCGCGACCGTGCGCATCGTGCCCACGTCCAGCCTGTCCCGGTTCGCCTGGCCGCCCTCTGCCGTCCACGCGAACTCGCCCGACTGCGCCTGCAGCTCGAACGCCCGCGCCATGTCGCGCAGCATCGCCGTGACGTCCTGCACGGCCATGTACAGCTGCCCATCGGCGCCCCGCCGCACGGGCGTCTCCGCGTCCGTGTGCCGCCGGCCCATCTGCCTCACCCCACTGAGATCATGCCCCACCAGGCGGTGTGTCCCCTGCCCGGTCCCATCTTGCTCTCACGGGCGCCGTCGGCGAAGGGATTCGGACGGGATGCGTGTCCGGGCCGGGAACGGGGTGGCGCCAGCGGTCGCCGCGGCGGCTCAGCCGAGCCCTCGGGCTGGAACAGCCCGCCACCGAGGACCAGCAGCGCATCGTGGAGGCACTGGCGCGACTCGGTGAGCCGGAGTACGTACTGCCCTCCGGTGTCCGCCTCGAACTGGAGAGGGCCGCACGGCAGCTGCGGCTGTTCGCCGCCCACCGGGCCGGGAACGGCGGCAGCGGGCACCGCAAGCTCGCCAACGAGATCAGCGAGCCCGCCCGTCAGGACATGCCGCTCCCCGACCACGACTCCGCCGATGCCCCTCCGGTCTCGCTGCGGGACGCGTACGTGCGGTTGCTCGCCCCGGCGAGGGGGAACGGCTACTGGAGTCCTTCGAACTGAGCCTGACGCCCGGCTGCGTCGCGCTCCTCGACACGGCGGACCTGCTCCTGCACGCAGGGGACGGCCGGAACGTGCTCAGCCGTACGGTCGCCGTCTGCCAGAAGCGGGGCGTACCGCTCACCCTGACCTGCCGCACCCGCGACGGCAACGCCCTCCAGGACCTCCCCGGCAGGACACCGTCCGACGTCGTCTTCCACGTCGGCGACTTCCACAGCGACGACTTCCACAGCGGCGAGGAGCTGGAGCGCGCCCTGTCCACGTACTACTGCACTACCTGCCGACGGCCTCCCCCACCACCCGGGCAAGGGCAGTAGCGGCGCTGCTGGAGGCCGTGGTGCGCGGGCTGCCCGTCCGCGAGGTGCTCGCCGGGCCGCTGACGCTCCGCATGCTCTTCGAGGTGTACGCACCGCAGCCACCCGCTCCCGAGATCGACGCCGCGGGGCTGTACGAACGCCACTGGGAGCGGCGGGTCCGCGACGACGCCCGCCACGGGGCCGACGGGCACACCGTGCCGCACTCTCCGGACCTCTCCTGGCCGGCCCAGTCCCTCGCCCACCTCATGTTGCACGACGCAGCGGTGGCCCTGCCCGTCGCGGACGCGGCCGGCCGCCTGCCCGGGGCGAACCCCGAAGCCGGCGCAGACGATCCGCTGGAGCTGCTGGTCCAGCCCGACCGTCGCTCCAGCGTCCGCTCCTTCAACCAAACGCTGTTCGAGTACGCGGCGGGCCGCTACCTGCTGTGCTGTCTCAGGCCCGAGCCGGACCCGCAGGACGCGGTGCCGAGCGGCCGCGGTGGCGAGCACTGCCTGTGGTCATGGCTGGTCAACCTGAACCCGAACAGCGCGAGCAGCCAGGGCAATCAGGCGGTACGGCTGATCGATGCCCTGGCCGAGCACCGCAGCGAGTGGACGGCCGAGCGGATGCGGGAGCTGTCGCGCCGGCCGAACGCCATCGCTCTCGCGCCCAGGCCCTCCAGTGCGTGGCCGTCATCCACCGGCGTACGGGCGATCCGGAGTGGGACGCGCCCTTCCCGGTCGCGGCCCGGATCGCCCAGCGGCTCGGTACCGACAGGGGCCCTCCGGCTGGAGGCGGGTACGAGCAGGACGGGAGCGGCTCCAGCAGCACGTGGGCCCGTACGCCGGCGGAGGAGTGGCGGCAGGCCCGGGCGGCGCTGGACGCCCACTGGTTCGCCGCCGCCCTCTCCGCCCCCGGCAGGTCTCCCGGGGAGGTGATCCGTGACCTGGCGACCGAGGGGGAAGAAGCTGTTCGGCGTACCGAACTCCCGGCTGCGGGCGATGCTCGGCCGGGTCGACACGCTGCTGCGCGAGGCAGCCGACGGTGTGCCCGAGCTCTCGGAGGAGACCGTAGCCCTGTGCCGAGGCCGGGACACGGTCACCACCATCACGGAGCTGGCGGCGGTCGTCCCGTACCCCTCGGCCGGGAGGCCGCTCTGCTCCGCTCGTTCCTCCGCTGCCGTGTCGCGCCGCCGGGCACGCGGGAAGTCGTCGCCGCGGCGGTCGACACCGTGGCCGGGCAGATCCGGCTCTCGGCCGACAGGGCGTCGATCCACGACTCGGGGGCCGGTTCCCTGACGGAGCGCCGCTGCGAGTTCGACCCCGGTCCGGCAGTCGAGGTGGCACTGGAAGTGGCCCGTCGGACGGCGGGCTCCGGCCTGGGGATCCCCACCATGTCACCCGGCTGGGATGGAAATGGCAGAAGCCGCCGACCCTGCTGGCCTCAACCGCGGACCGCGAGGACTGGCTGCGGCTGATCGGGGGCCTGGGCGACGGCCCCAGGCGATGCTCCAGAAGGCCCTAAGGCCCTCGACACGGCCGCCGCCCGCCGCCGGGAGGAGGACGTACGCGCTGACGCCGCCTAAGAACTGGCGGCCAGCCCGTGCCGCGGCGACATGGCCATGACTGACCTCCGCGTCGCCGCGGTACGCCACCGCAGAACCCCGCTGAAGGAACGCCGGTGGCCTGCGGTCCTGCAGCCGGCGGAGGTATGAGGACCGGGGTACCTGCCCCGCTCCCCCGCTCCCCTCGGCTGGTGGCGCTGACCTGTGGCGGTAGACCGCTGCGTACGCGCGGCCGAACGAGGCTCCGGATCCGAAGAAGTCGGCACGAGGGCGGCCCTCTTCAGCACAAGCAGCCGTCCTCACGGGCCTCCGCAAGCCGTGAGACCGCACGTCTTGCCGTGCCCGACTTTTGTCCGCGGACAAAAGTCGGGGGCAGCTCTCACCCGGACCCGCCATCCGCACACGCCCACCCCCCGCCACCAAATCGCCCCCCGGGCCCTCCTCCCGGAGGCCCGACTTTTGTCCGCGGACAAAAGTCGGGGCGTAGAGCATGTCCCGGGCTTACCAGGGAACGACGCCCTCGTCGTCGAAGAACGCGCCGGACGGGCCGTCGTCCGGCAGCGTGGCGAGCCGGATGGCCGTGGCCGCCCCCTGCTCCGGGGTGCGGTTCCCGAAGAAGCCGGTGAAGTCGGTCGCGCACAGGCCGGGGCAGGCGGCGTTGATCAGGATGTCCGTGTCGGCGAACTGCCGGGCGTACTGCACGGTCACGGCGTTGAGGAACGTCTTCGACGGCGCGTAGGCCGCCATGATCGCTCCGAGCTCGATGTCCGGGTCGGCCTGCCGGGTCGTGGAGCCGACGGTGCTGGAGATGTTGACGATGCGCGGCGAGGACGAGCGGCGCAGCAGCGGAAGCATTGCGTTCGTCACCCGGATGACGCCGATGACGTTGGTCTCCACGACCCTGCGGACCAGGTCGGGGTCGAGAGTCGTGGGGTCCTGCACCCAGCCAGGACCCATCTCTCCGGAGATGCCCGCGTTGTTGACCAGCACGTCCAGCCCTCCGGCTTCACGCTCGATCAGTTCTGCGGCGTCGGCGACGCTCTGGTCGCCGGTCACGTCCAACGGCACGCCGAACGCGTCGGCCCCGGCGGCGCGCAGCTTCTCGACGGCGGTTTCGAGTCGGTCTGCGTCCCGCGCTCCGACGGCCACCCGGTATCCGAGGGCTCCGAGGCCGGTGGCGATCGCGTAGCCGATTCCCTTGTTCGCACCGGTGACCAGTGCGATCTTCGTTTCGCTCATGTCGTCCATGCTCGCGCCCAGGTAAGCGCGCTGGCCAACACCGATCGGGTTCGCTGCGATACCCGGTAGGTATTGCTGGGTACGCTGTCGCCGCCCTGGACGTCTTGGAGACCCGCGAGCCGAGATGCCTCGTAGCCGTCGCCGAGGAGCTTCACTTCGGCCGGGCCGCCGAACGCCTGGGCATAGCCCAGCCGCCGCTGTGCAGGTGCCGGTCGACTCCCTCGCCGGGCTCGACAGCGAGGAGCTACTTTCGCCGAGGGCCGCGAGACCACGCGCGTGAGATCGCCTCGGCAGTGCTGCATCCGGCCTGACCGGCCGTGTCGGTCAGACTTCGCTGAGACTCGTCGGACTTCGCGGCGACAGGACTCCGGACTTTTGTCCGCGGACAAAAGTCGGCCTCGCCCACCCGGTGGGCAGACCCCGGTCTACGGACTCCTTGAGCCCTCTCGGGCGGATTCCGTCACCCTGCCCGGCGACCGCAGGTCAGTCGGAAAGTGGCTGAGCGGCGGCGTGATCACCGACTGGTCAACGGTGCGATCGGTCAGTCTCCTGATGAGCTGACGGCCAATCTCCACTCCGCCCCGGACAGCCGCTGAACGCTGCAGCAATCGCCTGAGGCGACGACACGGCGTGGCCACACTCACCTGCAAGCCGTGCCCGCACCGGAAGAACACAGGCGCTTCGTAAGCCGCCGCGCTCCCCCACCATCGGCTTCCAGCGCTGCCCGACTTTTGTCCGCGGACAAAAGTCGGCGGCGGCTCTCGACCGGACCCGTCATCGGGATGCGCCTGTGTCCTGTCTCATCGGTCCTTGACCGGTCTCACTGAAGTTTGACGACCGCCCCGTTCGTCTCATCGAAGCTTGACCACCGCCTCGTGGATCAGGCGTGCACCACAGCTGAGCACCGACCCAGCTCTGACGGTCTCCCGCCGGCGGTGTCGGAGGCCCCGGATACGGTTGCTGGGTGAACGGATCGAATGCTCCAGCCTGCGTGCCTGCCCACCGCCGCGCGTTGCTGCCTCTCCTGGGTACTGACGAGGAGGCCGTCGCCTTCTTTGCAGGGATCGCAGACCTCGACGCAACTGCCCCGGCCGACCACTTGCTGGAGGACGGGATTCGGCTCGCCTCCGGGGCCCGGCTGGAGCAGTTCGCGCGGGCGGGCTCGGGAGACGCGTTCTTCTTCGTTGGGGAGGACGGCGAGGAACGTCCGGTTGTGTACGTGAGCCTCGATGGCGAGGCGGGACCGCTTGCCCTCGGACTGCCGGAATTGGTTCGGCTGTGCCTGGTGGCACCGTGGTGGCGTGATGCTCCCGGACGGACGGCCAGAGAACTCCAGACGGTTGCCGACGAGTATCGGGAGGACGTGCCCGACCTCGACCAGCGACGCGACCGTGCAGCCCGGGCGCTCGGTCTCGATCCGGCCGGACTGCCGTCCGAGGCGGCGGCCCTGGCCCGACTCGTAGAGCTCTCCCGGGGGCCGGTCGCTGCGGCCTGCCTCGTCGTCGGGTACGAGGGCGATCCGCTCGACCCCCTGTTCAGCGCCGCCCCCAACCACCCCTGACTGACTCGACTATCCGGACAGGTCAGTGTCGGGACGGCCAATGGTCCGCAGCCCTGACCGCTGCCTGCTGGCCAGCGGCGAGCGGTCAAGGTTCAGTGAGATCGGTCAAAGTTCGCTGAGACAGGACAGCCTGTCCCCCGCCCCCTGCGCCTCTACGCGAGACCATGCGGCGCTGCCATCCGGCGGGTACATCGGGGCCGTTCACCCCTGCCTCGACACATCCTTCCTGATGTCACTTGAGCGGGCCGACGGCCGCCGCCACTTCCTCCGCCACTGCCTCCGCCAGGACCACGACGCGGTCACTCCGTGCGCCGCATCGCCTCACGCCCCCGGAGCCCTCCTCCCGGGGGCCCGACTTTTGTCCGCGGACAAAAGTCGGGCCCCACCGCGATGTGCGGTGGGGCCCTGGCTGGGGTCGACGGGGGCTAGCCTCGCCGGTTGTTCTCGATCAGGAGCATGGTCAGCTCTGCCCGGTGCTTCGGCGACATGTTGGCCCAGATCGCCTCGTACATCGCCCTCGGGTCCTGCCACAAGACCGACGGCGTATCCGTGGTCCGGGTCTGGGAAGGGATCACGCCCTCCGGCTCGCGCTCGTCCGCGTACTCGCTCTCAACCGGCTGAACCGGCTGAACCGGCTCCGGAACGGCAACCGGCACCGGTGCGGGCACGGGTACGGGCGCGGAAGGAAGAACCGGTACGGGAAGAGGCGCTTCGGCAACCCGCTCGGCGGCCGGAGCCGGGGGCTCCTCACGCACGGGCGGCTGGGGCTCGGGGTCCCGACTCTTGTCCGCAGACAAAAGTCGGGCCGGCTGTGCAGCCGGTTCCGAGTGCTGCGGCACTCCCCCGGTCTGCTCCGCCACGGGCTCCTGGGCGCTCCGCAGGATCTCCCGCTGCGCCGCCTTCACCTCGGCTTCCTGCTGCTTGTTCTGCTGCAGGAAGCCGAGGAGCTCGGCCGCGCCGACACCCGGCCGGTCCTTCGCAGCACGCGCCAGGAGCCGCCCATCGCGCTCGGGCAGTTCACCGGAGCTGAGCCGGATCTGGATCTCTTCGGGCAGCTCCAGCAGCACCAGCTGGTTGGTGACCCAGGACGGCGAGCGCCCGAGCCGCTCCGCCGCACGGGACTTGGCTCCGTGCTCCCGGCCCTCCTCGGCACAGGACTCCACCAGCTGCTGCACACCCCGCGCGCGCTCGATGACGTCGAAGTCCTCGCGCTCCAGGTTCTCGGCCAGGAGGTGGTCGATGAAGTCGGTTCGGGAAGCCGCGAGGTCGTCGCGTACGACGAAGTCGAGGGATTCCAGCCCGACGTGCAGGGCACTGCGGAAGCGGCGCTCACCGTTGATGAGGACATGGGTCGCCGAGCCGATCCGGGAAGCGTGGTCCGGCCACAGTGCGAGATACGCGCTGCGCGTGGTGACGACACAGGCGGACAACTGCGCCTGACGCAGTTCCTCGCCGAAACGGGTCTTGTCCTCGTCCGTGCCGAAGTTGCGACGGGGGTTGAGGGGGCTGGGGGAGACCTGGTCGAGGGGGAGCCGGATCAGCTCGTAGGACGGTACGTCGCCCTGCGCTATGGCCTTGGCCCGGCCTCGCTCGCTGCGGCCGCCGGCCCGGCGGGCGTTGCTGAAGGCGGCGCCGGTACCCAGCAGGTCGCTCTTGCTCATGCCGCGATCCTCCGGGCGATCTCGCGCATGGCCTCGGACTGCTCGCAGTCGGGTGCATAGTGCAGCAGCGGCAGCTTCACGCGGACGGCTTCACGCTGCTCCTTGAGGTCGGCGATGACCGTGATGACCGGCGGGTCGCCGAACTCCTTCCAGCTGTTGAGCGAGGAGGTGACGACGTACCCCTTGCGGCTGTCGTAGAGGTTGACGACGAAACCGAGCTGGGCGATCTCGATGTCGAGGTCGTCGATGAGGTCCTCGAGCTGCTCGGTGAGCATGTCGTACGCGTCGGCGGAAGTGTCCTCGGCCTGGACGGGGACGATGATGCCGGAAGTCTTCGTGGCCTCACCGTCGCGGGTGCGCGCGTAGTAGAGCGCGGTGTCCATGGTGTAACCGAGGCTGGGCGGGCAGTCGACGACGATGTAGTCGAACTCCTTCTCCAGCTCCTCCAGCGCCTTCTCCAGCGCCGTCTCCTTGGTCCGGACGTGCCGGGTGGTGGCGAGGCGGGCGTCGAGGAGGAAGGCGTCCTTGCAGGAGGGCAGGAGGAACAGGCGCCCGGCGAAGACCCCGTGCTCGATGGGGACGAGAAGGTCGCGAACGCGGCCTTCGATCTCGCCCAGCATGTGCTTGGCGAGGCTGGGCTCCTTGATGGAGAGCATGTCGGCACCCAGGTGACGCGTCAGGTGCCCCTGCGGGTCGAAGTCGATGACGCAGACCCGGGCGCCGGTCTCGGCCAGGGCCTGGGAGACGCCGTTGCTGATGGCGCTCTTGCCGACACCGCCCTTCTGGTTGCAGACCACGATCCGGCGGGCGCCCTCGTTCGCGGGACGGCGGCGACCGGCGGGGGAGGGGTGGGTGTCGAGCCAGAGCCTGATGGACTGGGCGAGGCCTTGGTTGTACGGGACCTCACGCGCGCGGCAGTCGTCCTTGAACTCCCCGTACAGGCCGGTGGGGAGGTAGGTGGAGAACGACGATGCGCCCGAGGTGTCCACGGGGGTGGCCGCCGAGGCGTCGGCGCGCCAGGCGCGCACCCCCTCGGTGACGGCGTCCTGGATGTCCACGCCCAACTGGGCTGCGCGGACCTTGAGTTCCTGCCGCAGGGACGCCGGCAGCTTGGCAACTACCTTTTCCCTGACTTCCGGGTCGTATGGAGCGGTCATGCGGGTACCTTACTAACCTTCTTGGGGGAAGGCGAAGAGGCACACCGAAGAATCTTGTCCGGCTATGCGCGGAGTTCACCCGAAACAGGAGCGGTTACCTCGGGGGAGCCGCGATGCCGACACGGCTCCGTCCGCTCCCTGACACCCGTCCCGACCTCCTCAACTCCGCCCTCCCGGCCCTCCTCCACACCCGGACCACTCCGCTCACGGGCCCGGAGGCAAGCCGGGTAGGGGAGTGGTGGGGCCGGGGGGTAGGGGAGCGGCCCCACCGACCACCCAACCAGTGGGAGAACCTGGGCCAACTGCACCCTGATACAGACCGCCGAAAACGGGGTCCGACAGCTGCAAGAGCCAGCGACGGTCTGGTTCCGGCGCGAGCAGGCTGTGTCGGACCGCGATGACAGACCCGGTGTCATGGACTCCGTAAGCTCCGATTCCGGAAACCGGTCAACGATCGAGGACGTCATCCGTACCGTGCTGGGCACGGATGCCGCCGAACGATTCCTTTCCCTGATCAGCCGATCGGTGGGGTTCGTCGCGCGAGCCGACCTCTCGGAGGCGGGCAACGTGATCGGGGGTCGGCCGCAGACCACCAGCCGTTCGCATGAATCTGACGGACCACCACACGGCGCCAACGAACCCACACTGCCGCCCACTGCTGTCGCAGGCCAGTCCGTCACCCTCACCGCCCCACTGAGCGACCGAGGAGGCCCATCACAGCGGTTTCTGCGAGGCAAAAACCGCTGTGCGGCCCTCTGACGGCCTCAAGCGTGAGGGAAGGTCACATCACACCGGGTCGGTTGAGTTCGGGCCCCTGAGGCCATGTTCTACCAGCCCGAAAATGCCCGATATTCAAGAAAATTAACTAAATGCCCGAATCTTGAAGACTCGGTGCGCTGCGGCGTGGAGAACACGGCCGACGGTCGGACTGTCAAAGCGGATCGTCAGTGCTGCGTTCCACCGGCGGGGATACCGACCATTGCCCGTCCTGCCCGGAAGTCCCGGAGGAGCACGGACACGTGATACCCGGGCACACCCCACCCGCCGCCCATCCTCAGCTCACCTCCCCGGCCGGCACCGCGCACCGCACCCGCAGTCACGGTGACAGTCGCGGTCGCAGACGACCGGGACGGCACTGCCTTCCCTGACGACCCCTGCCCGACTTCGCCATCCGCCAGCCCGGTCGTCGCGGGGCACAGGACCGGCCAAGCCCATACAACGATGGACAGCAGCCGACCAGCAAGCCGATGCACCCCACATAGGGGATCTTGTCCATCGCCTACTGCAGACCGAACATCCCAGGGGCCAGCCCCTGGACCCCGCCAGCGCCTGGCCGCGCTGGACCGGCCTTGGCATGGGGGGCTGCTCGCCCCCCAGACCCCCTCGCCAGGCGCTTGGCGCCCTGGACCAGCCCACCCCTCACGCCCTGCCCGACCTCCCTGACGGTCGGCCGTGCACCCCTCGGGCGCTGGGCGCCCTCACTGGGCATGAGGGCAACGGCAAAGGGTGGTTGATACCGGATGTGGCTGGGGCAGGGGTCCGGAGCAAGCACGAAAAGTACAGCCCTCGTGTACTTCAGGGTGACGTGGTTCAGGTCGGAGTGGGGAAGTCATGGTGCTACCTCGACGGTTGACACAGCGTTCGGCCTGCTGAGCAGTCCTTTGTGCTGCTCACAGACACGAACATGATGGAGCCTCACGGCCCTCCTCGGCAGCCGCTCTTTAATAAGAGGGCGCCGCGATTTTAGGCCTCTGACCTGCATGTTTGTCGCACCCTATGTGTCCCCCAGGACACATTTGGGGTTCCGAAATGTGTACCTGGCGAGCACATTTCGCGAAAAAATCAAGCACTGCTTTACTTTCATGCAGAGCCAACAGGCCTGGAAACACCGCAGGTCAGAGAGGTGGACCGCGAGCCCCCGCAGCGCAGAATCCATGCGTGGGCTTTGCAATTACGTGCCGTCATTGCGACACACAAAATCAAGCAGCGGTGTACTTCCGGTGCTTGGGCGCGAAAAAACTTCACTCGGCGTGGATTTTTGTCGCAGCGTTCGAACGGTGCCGCGCCCGGAGGCCTCATCCGGCGCGCCGGGGCGTCAAAAGACAAGCACACGTTGATTTTTTGGATAGTCTCGGACCGCCTGAGTAACAAGGAGGTCCAGTGACATCTGATCCGCCCGCCCGTCGTCGGCGCGGGCCCCGGCCCGTGCCCGTCCCCACCGCCGCGGGCAACGAAGCCGAGTACGGAGACATCCTGGCGGTCCTGGGCCAGCAGCTTGGGGAGAAGGTGGTCGAGGCCACCGACCCAGGAGGCCGCCGTAGGCTCAAAGGAGTCCACTTCGAGTACGCGGCCGACCCCCGAGCCGTACACGACATGGCCGGGGGAGCCGGATACAGCCTGGCCAGCAACTGGTTCACGCAGCTGCTGGCCCAGCTGGCCGTCGCGAACAGCATCACCAAGTCCCAGCTGTGCGTGTTCCTCTTCGTGGCCGGAGGGCAGGTGCCGGGGACCGGCATCACCCCGTACACGCAACAGGAGATCACGGACGGACTGAACAAGATCGCCGCTCAGAAGGGCGGCAAGATGATCACGCGGTCCACGGTCAACCGAGCCGTCCAGGCCCTCTGCGGCTACAACTGGGTGGAGAAGGCCGGCAACGGCCGTATCCAGATCAACGTGCGGTTGTGGTTCCACGGCAACAGCACGGCCCAGCACGAGGTCCTCTCCGAGATCTCCGACCGGCACGAGCACGACGTCGAGGCCTTCCCCTACGCAGTGGGCCCCGGAGGTGCCCATCAGGAGGAGCTCGACCTCGACTTCGGCTACGAGGCCGAAGCCCGCCTTCGCGGAAGGAGGCGTACCGGGTGATAGTTCTGCCATGCCCCTTCGCGGGCACCCGCTCACGAGGAAGGCTCTCCCATGGCTAACGTCATGTCTCCGATCATCGCGGAGCGCATCTGGGCCCTGCCGTTGTCCGGGTCTGCCGTCAAGTTCCTCCAGTACCTCGTCTCCCGCAGTGACTTCGGGGGAGCCCTCCCGGTCCGGCAGAAGGACATGGCGGCGGAGTACGGGGTCACGCCGCAGGCCGTCAGCGGCCTCATGGCACCCCTGTGCGATCTGAACATCGTCCTCAGGCCGCGCAGTGGAGAGCGCAACGGCAACTCGTACCGGCTCCACCCGCTGGCGGCGAAGTACGAGAGCCCTGAGGACATGGAGGCGGCGTTCCGCGCGACGCTCGTGCGCATTCAGTCGGGGGACCTGCCCAACCTGAAGCTGCCGACGTACCAGCAGACGCCGCCCACCCCGACCGGCCGGCCCAAGCTGCAGGTCGCCTGAACGGACTGCCGACGCCCGGAAAGACGGAAGCCCCCCACCGAAGTGGGGGGCTTCCGCGCCTGAGTAACAGGATGGTTCGTTCATTATATCCATCAGGCACAGGGCACGCGCAGCCGTACTGCACCACACGAGTCGGCCGTGTCGACGGCGTGGATCAGCCCTGGGGGAGGTGCGCGGGTGTCGAAGGGCTGTTCGTCGACCCGGTCCCACCGCCCCGGGAGGTCCCCACCCTCCGCGGACACAGTCCCGACGGCCTCCTGAGCGAGGTCCTGGCCGAGCCTGACGCCTCGCTGCGGGGACTGGGCGACGTTTGCGTCGAGGTCCGGGACGACGATCAGCCCGTCCAGTGGTGGACTCTCCTCGACGCGGTCGTGGTGGCCCATCAGCCTCATCCGGCCGATCCGATGCGGTACGACATCGTGCTCGGCGCCGGTGTCAGGAACGACGAGAGCCTCTTCGAACTGCCCGCGGCGCCGCGCTTCGAGCTCTTCGCTGGAACGATGCCGCTGCCGCCAGTGCGGGCCGGTGCTCTGCCGTGGACGGCCTGTTCAGGCCCCGAGCGCCATCACCGGTGCGCGCCCGTCCGTGCTCGGCGACGGGCTGGAAGACATCACCCTCACCGATGGCGGCGACGATCGGCCATCCCCGACGGTCCGTCCGGTCTGGGCGCAGTGGTACCAGGGCCCGCCGACAGCCCCCAACATGTGGGCGCCGTACGACGCGCAGGGCAAGGCCGCCTGGCTCGACCTGACCAGCCCGGTCTGGCGGGGCCCGCGCCCCGGCCGGACCGCTCCGGCGGCGAGTACCACCTCGACGGCCGGTTCGTCACGGACGTCCCCGGGCTGCACTGTGCGGTCCTGCAACTCCTCGAACGGCGCGGCGCCACGGTCGTGCTCCAGTGAGCCCCGGGCGCCCCCGCGTAGACGACTCGGGGACGGACTGAGCAGGCTTCAGTCCCCACCCAAGACGGAAGGCTCTCCACCTGGGTGGAGAGCCTTCCGCGCCTGAGTAACAGTCGCGGCCCACTGTATCGGCCGGACACCGGCCCGCGGCAGCCCGAAGACCCTCATACATGTGTGTGGTGGAGACCCGGAAGGGGCTCGGGTGGGGACTCGAGAGGGACGGAAGGGATCCATCAGTCCCTCCGGGTTTCGGTCCCTCGCCCATGCTGCGTACATACCTGCAGGTCAGAGCGATCCCGCAGCCGGGGGAGAGGGACCGGAGGGACTGAAGGGACCGAACTTTCCTGTTCCACTGATTACGCGTGCGTGTGTATGCGTACGCGCGTAGGAAGGCCTTTAGAAGGCTCTAAAACGCTGGAGCGCTGATAACTAGGACTTCTCAGTCCCTTCAGTCCCTCTCCCGGCAGTCGCAGGCCTCTGACCTGGGCTTCTCTGTGAGGGACCGAAGAGGGACCGAAACTCTGGGTCCCTCCCGAGAGTCCCTGGTCCCTGCAGGCGCCCCTGCGGGCCCGGAAGGCGACACGCCCGGGGCGGGAAACCCGCGGTTGCCGGCGTCCTGCTGGGGGACCCTGATGGGTGCTGACGTCCAAGGGACCGAAGGGACTGAAAAACCGATACAACGCGACGAGGAGGACCGCCCCCTGAGGTAGGCTCAGGGCCTCATTCGAAAACTCGGTCCCTTCAGTCCCTCCCTGAGCTGTGCTGACCCTTTGACCAGTGCTTTTGCCTCAGGGATCGAATCAACTGCTGGGTCCCTCGACAAGGACGATCCGAGTGCCAGGCCAGGGCGACACCACCAGAGCAGCGTCATCGGGGACCATCAGTCCCTTCGATGTCGCCGTGTGGTGCGCCGGACAGGGCTGGCCCGTGCACCCCCTGGCGCCAGGCCGCAAGACGCCGGCCGCCAACTGCACGCCCTGCCGGGAACACACCCACCCCCCGCAGGCCTGCCCCTGCACGGAAGCAGGCAAGTGGTGCCACGGCTTCCACGCGGCCACCACCGACAGCGCCCGCCTCGGCGCCTGGTGGGCGGAGCAGCCCTCCTTCGGCGTCGGCGTCTCCTGCGGGCCCGCGGGGCTGGTGGTCCTCGACGTCGACGCGCACAGTGTCGAAGTACCCGAACGCGACCGGCTCCTGCCCGGCATCGCCATCCACCAGGGCGTCAACCTGGACGGCCTGGCCTCCGGCTTCGACACGCTGGCACTGCTGGCCGCCTACCGCGGTAGGCCCAACCCCGTGCAGGACGAGTCGACCCTGCGGGTCAGGACCCCCTCCGGCGGCCTCCACATCTGGTACCGGGTCGACGGGCCCGGGGCCCGCTACCGCTCCTCCACGGGCTCCAGCCCCAAGGTGGCCCTCGCCTGGCAGGTCGACGTACGGGCCGTCGGCGGCTACATCGTGGCCCCCGCCACCCGAACCCCGGCCGGTACGTACGAACCCGTCGGGCCGGCCCGGCTTCCGGCACCGCTCCCCGACTGGCTGGCCGCCGAACTGACCCGGACCGGACACGTCGTCGACGACGGACCCGCCCGCTCCGCCCCCACGACGGCGACGCGACCGGCGCCGCGACGACCGGCCCCGAGGCCCGACAGCACGGGCGCCCACCGCCTCCTGGAGCCCTTGCTGGCCGAGGTCCACGGATGCGCCGCCGTCCCGCAGGGAGCGAGCTTCACCGAGAAGCTCAACCGTGCCGCCTACACCGCCGGAGGCCTCGTAGCCGCGGGCCACCTCACCGACGTGGAGGCCCGGGAGCTCGTGACCGCGGCCGCCGACGAAGCCAGACCGCACCAGAGCCACCGTAGCCTCGCCATCATCAACTCTGCCCTGTCCGCCGGTCTCCACCGGCCGCTCCACCTCAAAGGACGCCCATGAGCAGCGCCGACGGTCCGCGTTTCGACGCCACTGCCGCCGCCCAGCAGATGCTCGACCTCGAAGGCCACCTGCCCGCACCGAACCTGCCCGCACGAAACCTGCCCGCACAGCAGGGCACCCTCACGGTGCACGAGCAGGCCCGCCAGTCGGGGCAGCTGCCGGGTCTGCTCAGCGACCGCGGGAACGCGAAGCTGTTCGCGGTGATGTACGGCGACCAGTTCCGTCACGTCGAGGGCCTGGGCTGGTACCACTGGAGCCAGTACCGCTGGAAGCGCACCGGAGGAGAGAAGGCCGCTGTGTGGGCGGCGGGGGACATGGCCGAGCAGATGCCGCCCTCCGACCCCACCGGGCTGTTCAGCGACCGCGAACTGCTCCTGCACCGGCGCCGCTCGATGTCGACCCCGGGCATCAAGGCGATGCTCACCCAGGCGAAGGCCTCGCCCGCCCTCGCCCTGGACCCGGACGTCCTGGACGGCGATCCCTACGTCCTGTGCACCCCGGCCGGCGTCGTGGACCTGCACACCGGCCGGATCCGCAAGCCCGACCCCGAACGCGACATGCACTCACGGGCCACCAGCGTCGCCCCCGAGGCCACCGAGACCCCGCGCTGGCACCGCTTCCTGACCGACACCTTCGGCGACGACGCCAAGGGCGCGGAGACCATCCAGTTCCTCCACCTGCTGCTCGGCTACTCGGTCACCGGGGACGTCGGCGCGCAGGTCCTGCCCTTCCTCTACGGCACGGGCGCCAACGGCAAGTCCGTCCTCCTGGACGTCATGACCCAGATCCTCGGCGACTACGCGCAGGCGGCCCCGCCCGGCTTCCTGATGGAGAAGGGCAAGTTCTCCGAGCACTCCACCGAGCTGACCGAACTCCACGGCCGGCGCATCGTGGTGTGCAGCGAGCTCAAGCCCAACGACAAGTTCGACGAGTCCCGGGTCAAGCTCCTGACGGGTGGCGACCGCATCATGGCGCGCCGCATGCGGCAGGACTTCTTCTCCTTCACCCCCACCCACAAGCTGTGGCTGCTGGGCAATCACCGCCCCGAGGTGGCCTCGGGCGGGCACGCCTTCTGGCGCCGGATCCGGCTCATCCCGTTCGAACGGGTCGTACCCGCCGGCCGCAAGATCGACAACCTCGCGAAGGAACTCGTCGACAGCGAGGGCCCCGGCATCCTGCACTGGCTCGTCGAAGGCGCCCAGCACTACCTGCGCACCCGGGACCCGCTCGCCGGACCGTCCTCCGTCCGCGTGGCCACGCAGGCGTACGCGACGACGGAGGACCACATCGGCCGCTTCCTCGCCGAGTGCTGCACCACGGAGCCGGCCCGGAGCGGCGGCGACCTCAGGGTCGAGCAGGGCCTGCTCTACGGCGCCTACAGCGCATGGTGCAACGCGGGCGAGGGCATCCGGCCGGCCACCGCCCGCGCCTTCGCCACCCGCGTGCGCCAGGAACTCTCCCTCGCCTCACCGGCCGACATGATGAAGTCCAGCGGCAAGAAGTACTACCCGGGACTGGCACTCCTGGCCGAAGACGACCCGGAATCCTCATATGTCTAGACCAGGCCGCCTACACACCCGTCGTCCATCTCTCTACGATGGAGTCGGTCCCGCTCTCCGGGACCCCGCCCGCCAGACCCACCCAGGCCCGCACCCGGCCGCCGACAACGAAAAGGGGCCGCAGCCATGAGCTCGCTGCTGAACGAGAGCGACCTCCTCCACGAGAACACCGTGGTGTGGCTGGAGAACCCCGAACAACTCGACTACGTGCGCCAGGCCCTGGACAAGACCGCCCGCCGCCGGGGCAAGCCCCGCTACGCCCGCGACGGCCGCATGGTCGGCTACACCGAACTCGACGAACACGCCGAAGCCGACCCCGACAGCGGCCTCCAGCTCCGCCGCGTCTTCTTCCTCCTCCCGCACGACCGCGACGCCCAGCCCGACGGCCTCTACCAGGCGGGCGCCCCGGGCGAAGCGGTCGACCCCCGCACCATCGAACCGCGCCGGGTGGGGGAGAAGACCCCGCGCTCGCAGGGCAGCCGGGCGGGCAAAATAGCCGCCACCGGCGCCAGAACGGCGTAGCACCGACCGGGCCGCCCCCCCCGACGGGCGGCCCGGGCCCACGGCCCACGCCCGGCTTCCGCAGACCGATGCCGCCCGCCCGCCGGGCCCCGTACGCAGGTCCGCGCGGGGGCCCAGCGGTCGGAGCTCCTACGGCCTACGGCCTGCGGGGGACGTCGGGGTCGCGGTCGGGATCCGCGGCCCTGGCCGCCGCCCGGGCCAGGACCACGGGGACGTCCGTGTCGCCCGTGTCGTCCGTGTCGTCGGGGGCGGTCACGGTCGCGTTGACCGGCCCCGTCGCAGGGTCGTAGCCGAACGTGTTGCGCGGGAGTTCTACAGGCATGTCCACGTGCTGGAACCTCCGTACTGCAGGTAGCCGTTGACGGGCGTTCCGTCCGAGGCCGTGGCGTAGCCGCGGGCTTCGAGGCGGTAGGACTTCCGACCGTACCCGGCGGGGTGGTTGCACCACACCATGAAGACGGTGTCGTTGTGCTGGCCGGTGGTCTGGGGGCCGACGATCGAACCGGTGATCCGGGACCATCCGCCGTTGTTCCAGGCGAACTGGCCGTTGGTGTGCTGGACGCGGAACGATCCGGAACAGTCCTGGTTGGTGGTGCCCTGGAGGTCGCCCAGGTTCCAGTCGCGCAGGCCACCGACGTACAGCGTGCAGAGCAGCGCGGCGGCGGCGTTGGGCTGGGCCGCTGCCGTCCCGCTGGTCTTGGCGGCTTCGGCGGCACGGGCGGAGTCGACGAGCTTCTTCGGGAGGTAGTTCGCGGGGTCCTTGGCCTTGGGGTCCGACAGGTCCAGGGTCGGCGACTGGTAGGTGTTGCCCGCGCCGTCGTACCCGAAGTGCACGACCTTGCCGGTGGTCGGCCTGGCGGTGGCCCCTGCCGGGGAGGTGGCGGCCTTGGCGTCGGCGGACGGGGCGGGCGCGTATGCAGTGGCTCCGCCGGCCAGGGCGCCGACGAGGCCGAGCGCGATCCCTGCTGTGGCCAGCGAGGAGGTCAAGCGCATGGGACAGCTCCTTGTGCCGCGAGTCGCGGGTGCCTGGTGCGCCCGGTGCGGCGGCAACTACCCACGAACGTAAGCGACTTGTGGCCACGTGCCCGCGTCGGAACGAGCCATGGCCCGAACCGTGTGCAGAGTGTCCGATTCCGGGTCGTTCGGGCGGCATCACCCGAAGTGGAGGGAATGCGTCCCCGGCTGGACGGGGCTGCCGCCGGGCGCCGTGGCGGCGCTCGGGCGGGCTCGCCCATAAGGCGGGCAGGCGTCGGGAGCGTAATTGTAAATATGTGGAACGACGAAATGCGTCGCGATATGAGCCGCGAAATGCGTCACGAAATGCGGCGCGAAATGCAATACGGTCAGCCGCCCTTGGATTCGGTCACAGGGACATGGATTCAACAAGTAAGTCAAGACTTACCTTTGAGGATCTTTGACCGTATGGTGTGGCTCTCGAACCGAAGGAGCCCCCCTGTTGTCGAAAATGAATGACCCCGCTGAGCGTGCGGTTGAAACGGAGCGGGATTATGTGTCCTCCGTGTATGAGCTGCTCACCGAGCGGCTTGCCGAGGCACGAGTACACCGGGCGAGCGTGCTGAAGGCACCGGCGGACAGCGCCGGTGAGGCATACGAGAGGGAAATCGCGGCCGAGCGTCTGACCAAGGAGATCGGCCGACTGGAGGGCGCCGAAAAGGGGCTGGTCTTCGGGCGCATCGACTGGACGGACGGCACGGTCCTGCGCATCGGGCGGATCGGACTGCACACGGAAGAGGACGACCTGCCTCTGCTCGTGGACTGGCGCGCGAACGCGGCGCGGCCCTTCTACGAGGCGACACCGGTCCACCCGATGGACCTGCGGCGGCGTCGGCACCTGCGCCTGGAGGAGCGCACGGTCGTCTCGGTGAGCGACGAACTGCTGGACGGGACCGCCCCGACCGACGAGGACGTCGTCGGGGACGGCCCGTTGACCGAGGCCTTGTCGGCACGGCGTACGGGCAGGATGCACGCGGCCGTCGCGACGCTGCAGGCCGAGCAGGACGAGGTCGTCCGCTCCGCCCACCGCGGGGTGACCGTGGTGCAGGGCGGGCCCGGCACCGGCAAGACGGTGGTCGCCCTGCACCGGGCGGCCTACGTCCTGTACGCGTTCCCGCGCGCCGCGGAGCAGGGCGTCCTGGTGGTGGGCCCGAACGCCCGGTTCCTCGACTACATCTCCCAGGTCCTCCCCTCGCTCGGAGAGAACGACGTCGTTCTGGCGACCTGCCGGGAACTGGCCGGAGTGTCCCCGGACGCGGTGGGCCCCTTCGACGTGGCGCGTCTCAAGGGCAACTCCGACCTCGCCGACGCCTTGGCCGGCCTGCTGCGCGTACACCAAGCCCCCGCCGGTGACTTCACCGTGAGGGTCGGACAGGAACCGGTCCACCTGTCCGACGAGGAAGTCGCCGCGGCACGCGACGCCGCCGTGGCAGCCGTACCGGGGCACAATCCCGCGCGCCAGGTGTTCAGGGAGCTGTTGGCCGACGCCGTCACCGACGCGATGCAACGAGACATGGGCGACCTCCTGGAGCAGATCGACGCCGATACCGAAAGGATGACGGGCCTGGACCTCGACCGGTTCACCGGAGCCGCCCAGCGCCGTGTCGAAGGCGCGGCCGACCCGGGTCCGGTCCACGAGCTGGATCTGGACGCCATCCGAGCCGATCTCCTCGACGACGCCGGCTTCGACCGAGCGGTCCAGGTGCTGTGGCCGCAGCTGGTGCCCGGTGACCTCGTGAAGGCGCTCCTGACGAACGCCGACGCCCTCGCCGAGCACCTGCCCCGCCTGACCGCGCAGGAGCGGTCCCTCCTGCTGCGCGGTCCGGACGAACCGTGGACCGATGCCGACGTGCCGTTGCTGGACGAGGCGGCGAGCCTGGTCGACGGCCCCCCTGAGCGGACGTACGGGCACGTCGTCGTCGACGAGGCGCAGGAACTGACCGCCATGCAGTGGCGGATGATCGTCCGCCGCTGCCCGGCACGGGCGATGACGCTCGTGGGTGACTTCGCCCAGGCGGGCCCGGTCGCGACAGCGGGCGACTGGAAGGAAGCGCTGAGCCCCCACGTCGGACCGCGGTTCAAACTGCACGACCTGACCGTCAGCTACCGCACCACGCAGGAGATCCTGGAGAGCGTCCGGGACCTGCTCACGCGGATCGCTCCGGACCAGAAGCCCACCCGGTCCCTGCGAAGCGGCGAGAGCCCGCGCACCGTGACCGCGCCCGCGGACGGCTTGGTCACCGCCGTCGTTCAGGAACTCCGCGCCCAGAGCGCCGCGCACCCGGGCGAGCTCCTGGGAGTGATATGCGCGGACACCAGGGTGAGAGAGCTGACGGCCCAGGGCATCGCTCACCACGCACGGATCGTGCCGGCGTCCGAAGCACGCGGCCTGGAATTCGACGGGGTCGTCGTCCTGAACCCCGAGGAAATCATCACGGCCCGCCCCGGTGGGGAAAGGGACTTGTACGTGGCCCTGACCCGGGCCACCAAGCGCCTCTGCACGATCACCGTCCAGCCCACCTGACGCCCCGCTGCCCACGCCGCCGCCGCGGGCACACCCGGCGCGGAGCCGTCCACCGAGCGGCTCCGCCGCCTGGTCGGAATGCGAACAGCACCTCCCCCAGTATCTGCCAGACTGCTCCGGCATGAGCACTTCGAATGCCCTGCCGGTTTTGCGAACTCCCGATCTACTGCGCGCCCACCAGGCAGTCCAGCGCCTGCTGAGCCTTGCCATCCCCATGGACAGGTTCCAGGTCAACGCGGAGGCGCAGGCCCTGACTCTGGCAGAGGCACAGCGCATGGCTGCCGCCTTCCCGAAGGCCACGGTCAGCCCTGACGACCCGTACCGGCCCGAGTCCAACGACGAGGTCCGGTGCATGATCGCGGCAGGGGACCCGCAGGTGACGGCGCTGCTCCCGGTAACGCTCCACCTTGAGAGCCAGCCGGTCGGGTCGATCGAGGAAGCATTCTTCGCTGTGATCGGTTCCGGGAGAGCTTCGATCGACTGGGACTTCTTCAGCTGGCCGGCCGTTCCGGAACTCGACCTGGAGATCCGGAACAAGGACGCCTGTGTCCAGATCGCCATCAACAGCCGGGACGTGGGCCGTGACGTACCCGCCACGGACCACACGGTCTTCATTCACTTCCGGTCGGGTGACGTGGAGCGTGCCGAATGGCTGGCCCGGCAGGTCGGACTGCAGCCGATCGGGCCGGTGGAGTGCGGCTGGTAGCTGCCGGTGGCGCTCCGGTTCGTGGGCGAGGCTTCGCAGACATCACGGGCCCGGAGTGGGCCGGTGACCTCGTTGAAGGCGGCGAGGATGCGGGGTAGTCCGGTTGCTCGGGCGCCTCCGGCGGGGAGGTCCGTCCCTACCGGGAGGCGGTCCGCGAGCGCCGTGACGGTGTTGCGGGTGATCGCGAGGTGTTCGAGATGGGTCTCCGCCTGCCGCGGTCGGCCCTGCAGTTCTCGATCTGCGCGCGGAGGTCGCCGGCCAGGGCCCGGGCGGCGGTCTTCTGGATGTCGAGCGCATCGAGCAGGGGCTGAATGTTCACGCGGTCACCGGCTCCGGGTCGCGCCAGGTGGCTGTGTTCGCGTCGGTGAGGCGGCGAGCCATGACCTGGGTCATGGCCCAGTAGACGCGGGAGGCGGCGGAGGTCGGGCAATGCCCGTAGTCGCGGATCAGGCGCCGGTGCATCCACCGGTTGACGGTCGAGGCAGTGACCGCTCACAGCCCGGTGGCCAGCCAGATGGTGACGCCCGCCGTGGCGATGAGCCCGATGTTGAGCGTGATCGAGCGGTCTTCGCCGGTCAGGTGGACGGCGACCGCACCCGTCTGCAGGAGTACGAACCCGATGGCCGCAGCCGACGCCGACCAGGGAGCGATGCCGGTCAGTGGCGGCAGGACCAGCCCGAGGGCGCCGAGTATTTCGACCGCCCCCAGAGCCCTGACGGCGGCCAGGGGCATGCGGTCGACCCAGGCCATCATCGGTCGGAGCCGGTCACGGCTGCGGACCACCTTCATCGCGCCCGCGTAGAGGTAGAAGAGGGCGAGCAGTCCCGCGACGATCCAGTAGGCGGTCTTCATGATTTCCGTTTCTGGGCCACCGGTTCCCGGGAGCCCGTCGATTGCGATGATTTCGTCGATTGCCGGAAAGGCCCCGGGCAGCCCCGGGCGAAGGCCCGGCCCGTGACCGGAGGGCCCCGGCCCCAGGCCCCCGGCCCGCCGGTCGGCAGGAGTGCGGCTCGGGTTCCCGCGGGCTTCAGGGGGAGTCGGTGGCGGGCACCGTCGCGTAGCGGCTCATCGCGTCGATGCCGGCCTGTGGCGTCATCGGCCGACCGGTGGCGAGCACGTCCTGGAGGTCCCGGAAGTACTGCACGTACAGATCGGGGGTGAAGGTGCTGAGCATGACGGCGGGAAGGTCGGTCGGGTTGGCGAAGGTGTGCGGGGTGCCGGGCGGCACGATCACCAGGGTCCCCGCGGAAGCGTCGTGGTCCTCGTCCCCGACGGTGAACCGCACGGTGCCGGAGAGGATGTAGAAGCCCTCGTCGTGTCCGGCATGACGGTGCTGCGGTGGTCCCTGGGTGTGCGGGGCGAGGACGGACTCGGCGATCGCGAGGCGGTGCCCGGTGTGGCTGCCGTCCTCGAGGACGCGCATGCGCGTGGGGCCCAGGAGGATGGTCTCGCCGTCGCCGGGACCGACCACCGATACGGCGGGGGAGGCCTGCGGACGGCTGTTCTCTGCTTCTTCGGTCATGCCCACCAGTGCACGGCCAAGGCCCCGCGGCTGTCCAAGACCCATTCCGCAACGCCGATATCCCCTGGGTATCGTTGCAGCGTGGAGCTACGGACCTTGCGCTACTTCGTGGCCGTCGCCGAGGAACTCCACTTCGGCCGGGCCGCCACCCGACTGCACATGAGCCAGCCGCCGTTGAGCCGGGCGATCAAGCAGTTGGAGGCCGACTTCGGTGCGCTGCTGTTCGCCCGGTCGGCCGCCGGCGTCAGGCTCACCCCGGCCGGTACGGTGCTGCTCGACGAGGCGCGGGCACTGCTCGACCATGCCGACCGCGTCCGCCTACGTGTGAGCGCTGCGGCCGGGGTCGCGGCCATCACCGTCGGCATCCTGGGCGACGGCACCGACCCGGCGGCACTCAGGCTGGCGGCCGCGTACCGCCGACGCCACCCCGGCATCGACATCCGCGTCCGCGACACCGACCTGACCGACCCGACGTGTGGGCTGCGCAACGGGCTGGTCGATGTCGCCCTGACCCGGGCGCCGTTCGACGAGTCCGCCCTGACGGTGCGTGAGCTGCGGGCGGATCCGGTCGGGGTGGTCCTGCGCGCCGACGATCCGCTGGCCCGGCACGACCGACTACGGCTGGCCGACCTGAACGACCGCCGCTGGTTCCAGTTCCCGCAGGGCACCGACCCCCTCTGGCAGTCGTACTGGAACGGCGGCATCTCGCGCGAGGGGCCGGTGGTGCGCACCGTCCAGGAATGCGTGCAAGCCGTGCTGTGGAACGGCACCGTCGGGCTGGCCCCGCTCGGAGACCACCTGCACGCGGAGCAGCTGGCGGTGGTGCCGCTGATCGACATGGCGCCGAGCCGGGTGGTGGCGGTGTGGAACAAGGGCGACGTCAACCCGTTGATCCGATCCTTCATCGAGACGGCGACAGCCGCTCACCGAGGCTGAGCGCCGGCCATCAGCGCTGCCACGGCCCGCTGCCGTGGCTGCGGCCCGCCGGTCAGGTAGCGGGGCCGAGGTCTCCCTCGATGATCGTCTGGACGATCCGGGGCCGGTCCCAGAGGGCAAGGATTTCGTTGGCGATGGCCACGACGGGGAGATGGTCCTGATCCCGCACCGCGACGGCCGCGGCCTTCAGGCTGCGCGGGACGGCTCCGGCGTCGAGGAGCACGCGCCACTCCCGCGCGCCGAGTTCCAGGAACTCGAGGCCGGTGAGCCCGGTGATCTCCAAGGGGTCGGCCAGCGCGCCGGGGAAGGCGGAGAGGGTACGCAGCCGGGGCGGTTCGGTGAGGGGGCCGAGACTGAACGGCGGGCCGTCCGGCATGCCGATGGTCAGGACTTCCAGGGCGGGGTGGGCGGCGGCCTCGACGGTCGCCAGGCCTCCTGCCCCGACCCTGGCCGCGAGCGGTGACCGACCCGCGCGGCGGCCGCGGCCTTCCTCCCTCGTGCGGCCCATGACGAAGTCGGTGAGGGAGTCGGCGACGAGTTCGGCGCCGATGCTCTGCTCGTGGTCGACGAGGATGACCTGCCCGGTGTGTCCGCCCGGGCCGGGTGTCAGGTCGACCGCGTACTCATCGCCGCCGTTGCTTCCGAAGCCGATCCAGCCCGGTGAGCCGGCCAGGACCTGTACCGCGGCATCGGCCGGGGTGCCGAGCGCCTGCGTCGCCCCGAGGTCCCAGCCAGGGTGCCGGATCTCCGCGTCCACGCTGTACAGGTGTTCCAGGGCGGACAGTTCGCAGCCGACCGCCGTGTTGGCCTGGTCCTGGTACTCGGGGTCCCAGTCCTCCCACCGCGCCCGCATCACCCGGTAGAGCACCTTGAACTCGTCGGACAGCGCGACTCCCAGGCGTGCTTCGGTGGCTGCGATCTCCGCCTCCGTCGCGCCGATGGCGTCGGGCAGGCGCTCGCGGAGCGTCCGCTCCAGCAGTTCCAGGTCTGCCGAAGGGGCCGGCGCCCCGGGTGCCGGGACGGGTAGCCGACGCCAAGGCTCGGGAACGGCGCCCTCGACAAGGACGAGTACGCCCAGGTCCGGGTACCCGACGGCAGGCTCCACGGCCGGGCTGGGCCAGACCAGGCCGAGCGTGGTGCTCCCGTCCGGCCGGACCTCTGCCCTGAAGGCGATCTCCCTCTCCTGGACCCCGTCCTGGATCCCGCCCTGGACCCCGTCCTGGACCCCGCCGGGCCCGAGTGCCTTCTGTATGACCTCCACCGCGGTCCGTGCTGTCGCCGGCATGGATCCCCGGTGGGCGAGGCTCCAGCCGTACCGGCTGATCCGTCCCGCCACACGGGCGGGCAGGTCGGCCCGCCTCTGTGTGTCGCCGGTCAGCATGAACCGCAGCACGGGCTCCCAGGTCGCGAAGTCGTGGAGCGGGGGCAGCGGGGGGCTCTGATCAACCATGCGCCGACCGTACGCGGAGCGAGTGACAGCGGCAGTGGCAGTGGCAGTGGGGTCGGCCAGGGATCCGCTCGCCAACGGGCCGGCTCCGGGAGGGTCAGGTGGCCCAGGGAAGCCGCAGGGCCTCGATCTCCGTGTCGTCGAGGAGGGCCTCGACGAGTGGAGCCGGGCCCGCGACCTTGGTGGCCCACAGGTCGTAGTCCGTGCAGAGGACCCAGGACCGGTCTCGCGCCCAGAGGTTGGACGGGCTCCAGAAGTCCTCCTCGGGGTGGTCGTAGAGCAGCTTGGCGTCCCCGAGTACGCCGGTGCGGACGTGCAGGTTGTCGAAGTCCTCGGCCGCGAGGAGCAACGGGCTGTAGTAGGCCAGGCAGGGAGTGCCGGCGCCCTGCGGGGTGTGCTCGGTGAGGACGTCGACCAGGCGGTTCCAGTCGGCGCGGTCCATGCGGCCCTCGGACGGTGCCAGGATGCCGACCGGCCAGGCGCGTTCGAGCGAGGGGAAGGAGGTGCCACACGGCAGTGTTCCCTCGGGCACCACCGGATCACCGGTCCGCTGAGCGAGCTCCGCCCACCGCAGCCGACGCCAACGCGGGCCGGGGTCCTCGCCGGCCGGGGGTGCGAACACGTCCGCGGGGTCGGTGAACACATCCGAGGGGTCGAGCCCCGGGATGATCTCGGACCCGCCCCCCATCAGCACGGCCCGCCGGTACTCGACGAACGACATGCCGGTCGGCCCGAGCTCGTGCTCGTGCATGGAGTGGAGCATCCAGGCCGCATCGGGCAGGGCCGGCGGCATGAACCCGGTCAGTCCGTCATCGGAAGTCAGGTCCCGCAACCAGTCGGTCTCCGACCATTCGGTTTCCGAGGGCCCGGCGAGCGGCCAGCGTACGGTCGCCAGAGCGGCGGCTGTCTCATCCATCATCCGGTCAGAATCGCACCCGGAGTCGAACGGCCGCCCGACAGGTCTCCCCGATGGTCGTGCACGGGCCGGTACCGGTCTCGTGGACACGGACACGGTGCTCCGCGAGATCCGAGTGGCGGCACCCTCGCGGCATGTACATCCCGTGGAAGGGTCAGGCGTAGCGGCAGACGGTCACGCCGGCTGCGGCACCGCATCCCATCTTCGTGTAGTTCTTCTGGACCATGTTCCAGTAGTGGCCCCAGTTCCTGTAGCTGGGGTCCTTGGTGTTCCAGTTCGGGCCGGCCGCGTCGTAGGCGGCCTTCTCCCCGGCCCACTGGGACACGGCCTGGGAGGGTCCGGCGCTCGACATGTTCTCGGCTCCGTTGTTGAAGCCGTTGTCGTGCGCGAGCCCACCGGCGTGGGAAGCGGGGTTGTCGGCCCATCCCTGCGCACCCGAGGCGAGAGCCGCGTCCCAGGCGATGGCCGGCGCGCCTTCCGTCTGCCGTATTGCATTGGTGTCGCTCAGGAGGGCCGCCTGGTCTGCGGGGCTGACCTCGGAAGGAAGGCCGGCCGAGACGGCGGCGGAGGCCGTAGAGCCCGCCCCCAGCATCATTCCTCCGGCCATCAGCGTTGCCGCAATGGCGATGGCGCGACGGCGTGTACGAGAAAGTCTTGTCATTGCGACTCCCTGGTCGCACGGAAACAGCGGAGAGTGCCGGCGCGGTTCACGACCGTCATCCGTCATGGGAGGGGGCGACACGGCCGGCAAGCGCGATGGTGATCGAGCCATCCATCGGCAACACGGTGTTCTCGAAAGGGCGGCCCATGGCCGCCTCCCCTACAGCCAGCGTATGTCCAGGTGACGGGGGTGGCGACCGGGGGTGGGGGAGGGGCATCCGGTACGGCCGCTCCGGCGTTGGCGGGCGGGTGCCCGGGGAGGCGAGTGCCGGGAACGTGGTCCGCGGATCTCGGCACGGTGCCTGCTGTGCCTGCTGTGCCTGCTGTGCCTGCTGTGCCCGCTGCGGATCGGCGACGTTCGCCTGGGCCTGGGCCTGGGCCTGGGATCGGGGGCCTGGGATCAGGGACAGTTCGGCAAGGTCTTGCTGGAGGGCACGGGAGGCCAGGGCCGCGCCGATGAAGTGGACTTGCGGATGGTCGCCGTACAGCGGGGCGACGTCGGGAAGGCCCCCGAGTTCCAACGGATGTCGGCCGATGCCGGTTTGGTGACCTCGGCGGCAAGACGTCCCGTCTGCGGTTCGGGCGCCCGCTGACTGTCCGTCTGGCCGACCTCGACATCCTCCGCGCGATGCCGGAGCCCGGCATCATCCTTCCCCCGCTTGATCGACACCTGGTGCCCGGCCTCGCCGCAGACCGTTCCTGCCTTACGCCGGCGAAGCCGTGCGGCAGGGGGGGGAGAGGCCGCCGCCGTCGTGCGCGGGCTCCTGGCCCGCCTGGAGCAGTGCATGGCCATGGCCACGGCCCTTCGCAACGCTCGCGACGCCGACGAGGTGCGCGCCGCGGTGGACCCGGGCGGCAGCGCCAGGCTGCTGTCGCGACGTGCCAGGGGCTCATGGTCGTGGGGAAGGCGAACCCCGACGGGGCGGTACTGCGCGCCATCGCCTGACCAGCCCACCCGGAGCCACCGCATGCGGTGGCTCTTATTCCCTCGTCATATCCGCCGGCATCAACCACGCCGAGGCACATATGCGCGCGGGCACCTCGGGCGACGCCGCGGCCGTCCAGGGGATCGAGCGCGCGGGATCTGCCGAGGCCGACCCCGCGGGCCGCCTCGCCCCCGGAACCCGAGTCGTGGCCCTCCTCGGTGGCATGGGCCGCACCCGGAACGGCAGCTACCCCGAGCTGGTCACGGTACCGGCCACCACCGTGGCCGTGGTGAACCCGTCACCGGGATGGGCCGAGCCCGCGGCGATTCCCGAGGTCTACGCGAGGGCGTGGAACGGGCTGTTCGGCAACCTCGACCCGCACCCGGGCGAGCGGGTCCTGGTGCGCGGAGCGACGTCGTCCCTCGGCCGGGCCGCCGTCAACCTCGCCGTCGCCCACGGCGCGCGCGTACTCGCGACCACCCGCGCCCCCGCGCACGCGCCGCTGCTGAAGGGGCTCGGCGCCGAGGAGGTCCTCATCGACGACGGCCACCTGGCCGCCCAGGTCCGCAGGGGCAGCCACGAAGCCGTTGACGCGGTGTTCGATCTCGTCGGCAACAACGTCCTGCGCGACTCCCCGGCCACCGTCCGCCCCCGCGGCCGGGTCTGCCAACTCGGCTTCCTCGGCGGCTCCGAGCCCGTACGCCAAGGCCGAGTCAGGGGAGCTGCCGGCAAGGCCGGCCCGGGTCTTCCGTGTCGACGACATCGTCGAAGCCCACCGGATTACGGAAGCGGGTGAGGCGCCGGGCAAGATGACCGTCATCGTCATCGTCATCGTCGACTGAGACACCCGCCCGCCGTCGCCGGAGCCGGGAGGCCGGCCGCCCAGCCGACCACCCGCCGCCGACCACCCGCCGCCGAC
>NZ_JBEXKC010000029.1:0-94478 GCF_040609475.1 Streptomyces sp. NPDC004667
GGCGCTGGCCGCGGCGGGCCTCACCGGGCCCGGCCCCCGTCCCGGCGCGGCGACGCCGGTCCGGGCCCGCCCGCTGAGCGGCACCGAGCGGCAGGTCGCGCACGCGGCGGCGCGGGGCGCCACCAACCAGGAGATCGCCGAGACCCTGTTCATCGCCCGGCGCACCGTGGAGATGCACCTCACCTCGGTCTACCGCAAGCTCGGGCTGGCCGGCCGGGCCGACCTCCCCGACGCGCTCCTCGCCCTCGCCCCCGCCCCGCCCGCGCCCCGCCCGCGGACCGGCACCCGGTGATCGCGGGAGAGGACCGGGCCCCCGACGCCCTCGTCGAGCGGGACGGCGAACTGGAGCTCCTGCGCGAGGCCGTGGCCGACCTGCTCGCCGGAGGCTCCCGCGTGATCACCGTCGAGGGAGCACCCGGCACCGGCCGCAGCGCGCTCCTGCGGTACGCCGCCGCGCGGGCGCGGGCCGCCGGATGCGCCGTCGCGTACGCCGTGGGATCCCCGACGGAGTCGGCCCTGCCCCTCGGCATCGTCACCCAGCTCCTCGCCGGGCGGGACACGCCGGGCGCCCCGGACCCCGCCGCCCTGCCCCTGCCCGCACTGTGCGAGCTCTTCCTCACCGCGGCCCGTGAACGGCCGCTGCTGCTCGCCGTCGACGACGCGCAGTGGGCGGACGCGGACTCGCGGCGCTGGCTCGAAGCCCTGCTCCGGCGGGTTCGCGGCGCGCCCCTGGCGATCCTCGTCGCCGGGACCCGGGGCGCCGTCCCCGCCACCCGGCCGGGCACCGACGGCCGCGCCGACGGTGCCCCCGCCCCCGCCGCCCGCGTCGCACTGCGGCCGTTGACCCCGCCCGGCGTGGCCGCGATGCTGGCCGCCGCCTTCGACGGGCCCGTGGATCCGGCCTTCGCCTCGGCCGCGGCCGAAGCCTGCGCGGGCAACCCCGCCGTGCTGCGCGCGGTGGTGGACGGGATCGGCGCGGACGGGCTGGAGCCGAGCGCGCACACGGCGGCCGAACTGCCGTGGCGCGCGGCCGAGTCCGTGGGCGAGCGCACCGCACGGCTGATCGACGGCCTGTCCGCGGAGCACGTCCGCCTCCTGCGCGCGATCGCCGCCGGCGGGCCGCACCTCGGCCCCGCCGCGCTGGGCGAACTGGCCGGACTGCGCGCCCTGCCGGTGTCCCGCGCACTGCGCCTGCTGGCCGACACGGGCCTGACCGAGGGCGCGGACACCCCGCGCACACCACCGGACGTGGCCGAAGCGGCCCTCGCCGGCATGACCGGGCCGGACCGCGCGACGCTGCGCGCGCGAGCCGCCGTACTCGCCCCCCGCGCCGCCGTCCCGGCCCAACCCGCCGCACCACCCGTCGGCACGGGCGCACCCGCCGACACGGGTCCGTCCGACGACGACCCCCACTGCGACGAGCGCGCGGGGTGGCGGCTGCTCGACAGCCCCGACGACCACGTCCCGGCCGTCGACCGGCTGCGCGCCGCGGACCTCCTCACCACCTGCGGCCACGAGACGACGGTGCGCCGCGGCGGCGCCCTTCCCCGGACCCTGGCGCACCCGGACACCCGCGGGGCGGAGCACGACGCGCTCCTCGCCCTGCACTGGCTGATCGAGGACGCCGCGCCCACGGAGGAGAACGCGGACATCGCGGACCACGTCCCGCCGCTGCCCGTACCACCGCGGGGGCCCGCGCAGGAAGGCGTGGCGGCCCTGCGCGGCGCCCTCGCCGGGTCACTGCCGCCCGCCCGCGTGCGCGGCCTGGCCGAGGCCGCGCTGCGTCCCGCGCCGGGGCACCCGCAGCTGTTCACCACACGGCTGGCGGCCTGCTACGCGCTGGCCCTGGCGGACGCCCACGAGGACGCCGCCGCCGGCCTCGACCCGATCGTCGCGCAGGCCCGCGCGCTGGGGGCGCGGAGCGCCGTCGCGGCGACCCTGGCCGTACGCGCGACGGTGGCCCTGCGGCGGGGCTGGCTCCAGGAGGCGGAACAGGACCTGGCGGAGGTCGAACGGGTGGCGTCCCACGGCTCCGGATCCGTGAAGTCCGTGCCGCTCACCGCCGCCCTGCGGATCCTGCTGCACCTGGAGCGCGACGAGGTGGACGAGGCGGGCCGGGCCGCGACGGCGGAGGTGCCCGTACGGGCGGTGAGCGGCATGTGGTGGCCGACGTTCCTCTACGCCCGGGGCCGCCTGGGCCTGCGCACCGGCGACCACGAGGCCGCCCTGTCGGACCTGCTGGAATGCGGACGCGGGCTGCTGGCCCGGGGCTGGACCAACCCTTCCTTCGTGCCCTGGCGTTCGGCCGCCGCCCTGGCCCGCCTGGGCCGCGGCGACCGGGCCGGGGCCACCCGCCTCGCCGCCGGGGAACTCGCGGCGGCGCGGGCGTGGGGGAGCGCGAGCGCCATCGGTACGGCCCTGCTCGCCGTGGGCCGGGTGACCGAGGGGGAACGGGCCCGCGCGGCCCGGGGCGAGGCGGCGCGGCTGCTGCTCCGCGGGGACACCCCCGCCGAGTGGTCCGCGCCCCGCCGGGCGCGACGCGTCCGGGCGCTGACCGGCGCGCACGGCATCCCGACCACGCCGTCCCGAACCGAGGGCCGGACCCCGGGCCCCCTCCCGGGCCCCTTTCCGGCGGTGCACGGCGGCGAGCCGGTCCGCGAGGAACTGACCGCGGCCGAGACGCGCGCCGCCGGACTGGTCCGCGAGGGCATGACCAACGGGGCCATCGCCCTGCGCCTGGGGGTGTCCCGGCGCATGGTGGAGATGCACCTCAGCCGTGTCTACCGCAAGCTCGGCCTCTCCGGCCGCGCGGACCTCTCCCGTCACCTCCCCGACAAGGACTGAGCCGGATGCTCCTCGAACGCGACGCCGAGCTGCGCGCGGTGGCCGAGGCCCTGCGCACCGCCAAGGACCCCGCGGCCGGAGCCGGCGCACCCGTCGTCGTCACCGGCGCCCTCGGCGCGGGCAAGACGGAGCTGCTCGACCACCTCGCACCCCTGGCGGGGCGGGAGCGGACCAGGGTCCTGCGGGCCGACGCGGCCCCCTCCGAACGGGACTTCGCCTTCGGCGTGGTGCGCCAGATCCTGGAGCCCGTGCTCGCCGGTGCCCGGCCCCCCGTCCGCGACCGGTGGCTCGACGGGGGCGGGGCCGCCGCCTGGGCCGTCGTCGCGGGCGCAGCGCCCGCGCCGGCCCCGCAGGCGTACCCCCACCTCCTGCGGGACCTGCGCGCGCTGGCCGAACGCATCGGCGCCGACCAGCCGTTGGCGGTCATGGTGGACGACCTGCAGTGGGCTGACGAGGACTCCCTGCGCTGGCTGGCCTACCTCGCCAAACGGCCCACCGCCCGACCGGTGACCCTCGTCGTGACCGTCGCCGACGGCGATCCCGGCGCCGAACGGCCCGCGGTGCGCGAGCTCCTCGCGGGCGGCGGACGCACGCTGCGACTGCGACCGCTGTCGCCGACCGCCATCCGCGCCGTCGTGGAAAGCCGCCTCGGCGTCCCGGTGCACGACGCCTTCGGCCAGGCCTGCCACGAGGCCTTCGCGGGCAATCCGATGCTCGCGGTGTCCGTCGGCGACAGCATGCGGCACGCGGGACTGCGGCCCTTCGGCACGGACGCCTCGGCGGCGCTGCGCCTGCGGCCTCCCGTCCTGCGCGAACGCCTCGCCCTGCGCCTGGAACAACTGCCCTCCCCGGTCATCGGGTTCGCCCGGGCCATGGCCGTCCTCGGGGACCAGGCCGAACCGGGGCTGACCGGCGCACTGGCGGAGCTGGACGCCGTGGACTGCCGCACCGCCGAACGGGCGCTGCGACGCCTGGGCCTGCTCACCCGCCGCCCCGGCCGGACGGGGTCGGCCTTCGTCCACCCGGTGGTCCGGGACGCCGCCGAGGAGACCATCCCCGCCGAGGAGCTCCAACGCCTCACCGGCCGCGCGGCGGCACTGCTCCACCGGTGCGGGCACCCGGCCGAACAGGTCGCGGCCCGCCTCATGGTCACACCACCGGCCACCCCGCCCGACGGCGCCCGGGCGGTGACCGTACTGCGCGCCGCGGCCGACGCGGCGCTCGACCGCGGTGCGCCCGAGGAGGCCGTCGGTTACCTGCGCCGGGCCCTGCGCGACGCGTCCACCGACGGCGAGGACCGTGCCGCGGTCCTGGTCGACCTGGCCGGCGTCGAGCGCAACCTCGACCCGTGGATGGCCGTCCGGCACGTCTCCCAGGCGGTGCCCCTGCTGCCCTCGGCCGCGCGCCGGGCCGCGGCCCTCCTGCGCGTCCCGCCGCCCCTCTTCGACACCGCGCCGCCGCACACCGCCGACCTGATCCGGCGGGAGTGGGCCGCCCACGCCCCCGGCGGCGAGCGGGACGGAGCCCGCCCCGAGGTGGCGCTGCGGCTGGAGGCCAGGCTCCGCTGCACGGAGCCCACCACGCCCGAACGGCTCGCCCGGTCGGCGGAGCGGCTGCGCGGGCTGGGCCCGGAGCCCGCCCTCGACACCGGAGCCGCCCGCGAACTCGCCACCGTACTGCTGCACGACGCGGTGGCGGCCGGGCGGATCGACCGCGGCGACGCCGTGCGGCTGGCCCGGCGCATCCTGGAGCGCACCCCGGCCGCGCCCGAGCTGCCGTACACGGCCCTGCCGCTGCTCGCGGTCACGCTGCTCGCGGCGGACGAACCCGCCGACCTGCCCGGGTGGCTGGAGACCCTCCTGGCCCGCGCGGTACGCTGGCGGGCCCCGGTGGCGCAGGTGCTGGCCGGCAGCGAACTCGCGGTGACCCTGTTGTGGTCCGGGGACGCGGTACGGGCCGAAGCCCTGGCGCTACGGGCCCAGGAGACCGCCGGGCAGCGGTGGGGGCCCGACGCGGCGGCGGACGTCGCGCTGGCGCTCGTCGCCATCGAGACCGGGGACCCGCACACGGCCGACCGGCTCCTGGCCCGGGAGGCGGCTCCCGGCTCCGCGGACACCGCCGGGGTGTACCGCAACGTCACCCACCAGCTGCTCCAGGGCGTCCGCGCCTACCACCGGCGCGACGAGGCCACCGCGCTGGACCACTTCCTGGCCTGCGGCAGGCGGCTGGAACGGGCCGGCTGGCACAACCCCGCCCTCGGCCCCTGGCGCCCCTGGGCGGCCCTGGCCCACCGCCGCCTCGGCGAGGTGGAGGCGGCCGGGGAGCTGATGCGCGACGAGTACGAGCGGGCGCGGGCTTGGGGCGCCCCGGCCGTCCTCGGCAGGGCGCTGCGCGTACGGGGCGTGCTGACGGAAGGAGAACGGGGGACGGAGCTGCTGCGGGAGGCCGTGGCGGTCCTGCGCGACTCGCACCACCGCCTGGAGCTGGCCAGGGCCCTGGTACAGCTCGGCGCACGGGCGGCCGGCGAGGGGGACCCCCGGGCGAGGAGCCTGCTGCGGGAGGGCGGCGCCCTCGCTTCGGCGTGCGGCCTGCCGGACCTCGCGGCCCGCGCCCGGAACCTGCCGGGAGTCCCCGCGGCCGACCGGGCGGCGGCCCCGACCCGGATCCAGCTGAAGGTCGCCGGGCTGGCCGCGCGGGGACTGTCGAACCGTGACATCGCCGACGAACTGGGCGTGACGCGCCGCGCGGTGGAGAAGCACCTCACGGTCGTCTACCGCAAGCTGACGGTTTCCGGCCGGTCCGAACTGCCGGAGGCGCTGGCGGCCCTCGAAACGCGCTGACGGACCGGGGCGGACCGGGCGGACCGGGCCGGCCTACGCCGATATGCGCGCGAGACGGGGATTGTCCGCGGTGAGAATGGCGTGGTGAATCCGGCGGGTCGCGAGGCAGGGATCGAGTCCGAGTTCTTCCTTCAGGACATCGCGGGCGGTCCGGTAGACGTGCAGGGCGTCAGCCCGCCGGTCGCAGCGGTAGAGCGCCAGCATGAGCTGCCGGTGGAACGCCTCGTGCAAAGGGTGCCGACCGAAGAGCGCATAGAGCCTGCTGACCGTTTCCCGGTGCCCGCCCAGGGCCAGTTCCGACTCCATCAGTAATTCCGTGCAATCCAGGATGGTTGCGTCGAGCCAGGTCGCGAAGCCATTGATGATCGGGCCGCTCCGCAGGCCTCCCAGGGGCGTGTCCTGAGTCGGTTCCAGCGCGGCGCGTAACTGCTCGACCGCCGCTTCGTGCTGCCCCGCCCGCGCCGCAGCACGGCCCTGAGCAGCCAGTTGACTGAACCGCTCGACATCGAGCTCGCCCGGCTCGACGCGGATGAAGTAGCCGGGTGAGCGGGTGACGATCGGGCTCTCGGCGATTCCGCAGGACCTCAGGAACTTCCGCAGCTCGCAGATGCGGACATGGATCGCGGTGGTGGCCCGCAGAGGCGATTCCCGGCCCCAGATCTCGGAAATCAACTCTTCGAGCGATACCACGTGGTTCGCCCGGATCAAAAGGGCGGCGAGCACGATTTCCTTCTTGCGGGCCGAAAGGTAGGACCGCTCGCCCTCGTTCACGACATGAAGTTTTCCGAGAATGCTGTATCGCACCGCTGCTCCGATCTCTTCGGCGAGCCGAACCGCCCATTCGTGCCGTCCGGGCACATTTCCAACCTAGCCAGCGGCCGTCGAAGGGGTCAACGAATCGGGAAAAGCCTGCGGTGCGGTACGGACCGAACCGCCGGGGGTGGTACGGAGGCGGGGGCCGACGGCGCACCGTCGGCCCCCGCGCCCGCGGCGGTCGCTTCCCGGCGAGCCCGCGGAGCACGAGGTCCGCCCGGAAGTACGAAGCGCTCAGCAGACCGGGCGGCCCCCGGTGGAGCCCGCGGCGGCCTCGGCGGCGGCCACGGGAGCCGGCACCGAAGGCACCGGTTCCCCGAGCGGGACCAGCCGGCCCGGCCGGCCGGCCGCCAGCGCGCCGCCCTTCGCCGAGACCCGCCCGGTCGGCACCGCCCGCAGGGTGCCGAGGGCGGCGACGTACGCGACGAAGCTGTCCGTGTCCCGACGGTGCCGGGCCGGATCCCGGAACCCGCCGAGCGCCGGGTACCCGTCCTGCCCGGTCAGCGTGTACGAGGACGTCACCACCCGGTACGTGCCGTCCAGGCGCAGCGCGGAGCCCCCGATGAGCACGTCGGCGGGCGCCACCCGGTCACCGGCCGGCCCCGAGGCGTCGAAGGAGTACCGCACGTTGGCGGAGACCGCGAGCGGCGCGTACGTCAGCCGGCCCTGCGCGTCCGGCGCCCACTGCTGCTCCAGGGCGTCGTGGAGCTGCCGTCCGGTGACCGACGCCGTGACCAGGGGACTGCCGTACCCGACCGCCCGCCAGGCCCGCTCGAAGGTGACCGGATCCTCCGTGGCGGACCCGAGGAGCAGGTCCGTGTTGATGAGGCTCCGGCCGGTCCGCGGGGCCAGTGCGATCAACGCCAGGTCCGCGGCGCCCCCGTCGGGACGCGGGCTGGTGTCGAAGGAGTCCGCCGGCTGCGCCGAGGCCCACAGCGCCCAGTCCGCCACCAGGTTGCCCATCGTGCTCTCCCCGGCCGGTGACAGGGCGCGGCGGAACGAGGCCCGCTGCCGGCCGATCGTCGCGCCCGCGTACCGGGCGGCGTACCCCTGCCAGTAGTCGACCACCTCGCGCATCTGCGGATCCGGCTCGACATCACGGGTGTTGGGGTGGTTGGTCGACGTGGTCAGCTCCCGGACGACCGCACCGGTCACGGGATCGAGGCGCAGGGTGATCTCGTTGACGATCTGGCCGTGGCAGCCCGCCTCGACGAACGGCCGCAGCCGTCCGGAGGGATCGGGGAGCATCATCGTGAAGGCACAGTGCCAGTGCCCCGTCACGATCGCGTCGATGTCCGCGGACACGCGCAGCGCCAGGTCGTACGCCGGCCCGCTCGGGTCGCTGCCCGAGTCGAACGCGGATCCGGCCACGGCGCCGTCGTGCATGCTGAGCACGATCGCGTTGACCCCGCGGGCCTTGAGCTCGGCGGCGCAACGGTTCGCGGCGGACACCTCGTCGAGCGTGGTCAGGCCCGGCTGGAAGGAGTTGGAGAACCGCTCCGTGCCGAGGGCGGTGAGGTGGATGAAGCCCAGGGGCAGCTGCCGTCCGTCGGGGGCGTCCACCCACTCGACGTGGTACGGGGGCAGCACGGTCGCCCCGCCCGGACCCGCGACGGCGTTGGCGCTGTAGTAGCGGAAGTCGGCGCCGTGGAAGCGCCTGCCGCGCGAGTCCGGCAACGTGTTCGTGCGCCCCTCGCCCTCGTACGGGAGGCCCTGCTCCATGTGCCGGACGAGGAACCCGGGGGTGCGGTCGAACTCGTGGTTCCCGGCCGTCGCGAAGTCGAGCCCCATCAGGTTGAGCGCCTCGATGGTCGGCTCGTCGGACAGGGCGAACGCCGGGAACTCCCAGCCCGAGAAGAGGTCACCCGGTGCGAAGAAGAAGGAATTGGCGCGTCCCGCCCTCAGCCGCCGCAGATGCGTGGCCATGTAGGCGACCCCGCCCACCGTGTACGTCTGCCCTCCCGCTCCGGTGATCACGGAGTCCCGCGCGGGCGCGGCGCTCAAGTAGCCGTGCAGATCGGTGATGTTCAGCAGCTGTACGTCCACGTACCCGGCTCCGCTGACGGCGTCGAGCGCCGCCCGGGTGGCCGCCGCGGCGGTACCCGTGACGGCGCGCACGCCGACGGCCCCCGCCGCGGTCAGGAAGACGCGCCGGCCCAGTCCGTTCATGGACGTTCCCCCAACGACGTACGAGAGCTGCTGGATGCGTTCGTGCACGGGTCTCCCCGGCCCGGAAGACCAACCGGTGTGCGGCACGGGCCCTGTGGGCGAACCGTTGACGAACTCCGTGTCACCGCCATGGCGGTGACATCTTCTCCCCCGGACGGCACGGCTCGTGGCACGCACCGGATCGTCCCCGTTCACGGGGCCTTCCATGCCCCGGACCCCGTACCGCGCCGTTGACGGCGCACGCGTACGGGCCCCGGCGTGGCGGGGCCCGTATCGGCGGGTGCGGCGGGGCGCTGTCAGGCGGTACGGGTGCTCGTGCGGCTGCTGTCCGTGCACAGGGCCCAGATGATGAAGAGGGAGATGGCGATCGAGACGAGCGCCCACAGTGGCGTGTAGGGCAGCCACATGAAGTCGAAGATCACGTTGATGGAGGCCAGCGCCACACCCATGACCCGGGCCCAGCCCGCGCCCTTGAGGAGACCGGCGCCGACGATGAGGAGTACGACGCCGAGCAGCAGGTGGATCCAGCCCCAGGCTTCGACGTTGAACTTGAACACGTAGGAACCCAGCCGCGCGTAGACCTCGTCCTGCGCGATTCCGGAGATGCCCTTGATCACGCTGAGGACGCCGTCCACCAGGAGCAGGACGGCGGCGAACATCGTGCCGCCCGCGGCCCAGGCGCCGCTGGCGCTGTGGGGCTGGGGAGACCTTGGGGTGGTGCTCTGTTGGGACACGGAATGCTCCTTGAGCCGGGGGGCGCCGCTTGCGGCAGGCAGTCCCATCGTTCGGCCGAGCCCGGGAGGGGGACACCGGAGCGCGGCCGTTCGGGTGAATTCCGGAGGTCCGGTCTGCGGCGGCGGCCGGTCGGGCCCGCCGCCGGCGGGCCCGCGCGCGGCTGCCGCGGGTCGCCGAGCGCCTTCAACGACGTTCCCTGATCGTGGCGTTGAGGGGATCGGATAGGTTGGGGCGGCCTTTCCGGCGAAGATCCCAGGAGGTTGTCCGCATGACCGCTCCCCCCACCCACCTGCTGTTCTCGTACGGGACCCTCCAGTCCCGGGACGTCCAGCTGGCCCGGTTCGGGAGGCCGCTCGACGGCCGCCCGGACGCGCTGCCCGGGTACCGGACCACCTACGTCACCATCACGGACCCCGAGGTCATAGCGGCCAGCGGCTCCGACCGGCACCCCCTCGTCGTCGCATCGGACGCCCCGGCGGACGCCGTCGACGGCACCGTGTTCTCGATCACCGACGCGGAACTCGCCTCGGCGGACGACTACGAGGTCGACGACTACGCCCGGACCGAGGTCGTCCTGAGCTCGGGCACGAAGGCCTGGGCCTACCTCGCCGCACCGGCCGCCGACGCGGGCTGAGGCCGCTCCGGCCAGGGCCCCGCCCAAGGCCCCGCCCCGGATCCCCGCCGGCCTCCGTAAGACTTCCGTCATCGCGCCGCCCCTGTCACCGGGGACGCCGGCGCCGTTGAATGGCGGGGAGAGGGAAGATCGAGGGAAGGCGGAGTGCGGTGGCCACGAAGAATCGGCGCCGGGGAGCGGTCGTCGCGGTACTGATCGCGGTGACGGCGGTGCTGGGGGTGGGCCTCTACTGGTTCCAGCCGTGGAAGCTGTGGCAGGACGACACCGTCCGCGAGGCCCTTCCGGCCGCCGGATCCTCCCCGGCCTCCTCGCGGACCGCCCCCGCGGGACCCCGTACGGTCGCCAGGGGCACGCTGATCAGCCACGAGCACACCACCACGGGCACGGCCAGGATCATCCGTCTCCCCGACGGCAGCCACACCCTGCGCCTGGAGGGCCTGGACACGAGCAGCGGCCCCGACCTGCGGGTCTGGATCACGGACGCGCCGGTGAAGGAGGGCACGGCGGGCTGGCGCGTGTTCGACGACGGGAAGCACCTGAGCCTGGGCAGCCTCAAGGGGAACAAGGGCGACCAGAACTACGCGATCCCCGCCGGCGTGGATCCCGCCGAGTACACCAGCGTCACCATCTGGTGCGACCGCTTCGACGTCTCCTTCGGCGCGGCCCCCCTCACCGCCGTGTGACCACGGCGGTGGGGCGTCCGGGCCGGCCCGCCGAGGGCCGGCCCGGACCTCGGACTCAGACCAGGTCGAACCGGTCCAGGTTCATGACCTTGTCCCAGGCGGAGACGAAGTCCTTGACGAACTTCGCCTTCGCGTCGTCGCTCGCGTACACCTCGGCGACGGCGCGCAGCTCCGAGTTCGACCCGAAGACCAGGTCGGCGCGGGTGCCGGTCCACTTGACCGCGCCCGTGGATGCGTCGCGGCCCTCGAAGGTGCTCTGGTCACCCGACGTCGCCGTCCACGTCGTGCCCAGGTCGAGCAGGTTGACGAAGAAGTCGTTGGTCAGGGACCCCGGGGTCTTGGTGAGCACCCCGTGCGCGGACTGCTGGTGGTTCGCACCCAGCACGCGCAGGCCGCCGACGAGGACCGTCAGCTCCGGCGCGCTCAGGTTCAGCAGGTTCGCCCGGTCGATCAGCAGGTACTCGGCCGGCAGGCGGTTGCCCTTGCCGAGGTAGTTGCGGAACCCGTCGGCCACCGGCTCCAGCGCGGAGAACGACTCCACGTCGGTCTGCTCCTGGGTGGCGTCCGCGCGGCCCGGCGTGAAGGGGACCACCACGTCGAAGCCGGCGTCCTTGGCGCCCTGCTCCACGGCGGCGGCGCCCGCCAGCACGATCAGGTCGGCGAGCGAGATCTGCTTGCCGCCGCTCTGGGCGGAGTTGAACGACGTCCGGATGCCCTCCAGGACGCGCAGTACCGTCGCCAGCCGGTCGGGCTCGTTGACCTCCCAGCCGCTCTGCGGCTGGAGACGCACCCGTCCGCCGTTGGCGCCGCCGCGCTTGTCGCTGCCGCGGAACGAGGACGCCGCGGCCCAGGCGGCCGAGACGAGCTGGGACACCGTCAGGTCGGAGGCGAGGATCTGCCGCTTGAGCGCGGCGATGTCCGCCGCGTCGACGAGCTCGTGCGTCACCGCCGGCAGCGGGTCCTGCCACAGCAGCGTCTCGGAGGGGACCTCGGGGCCGAGGTAGCGCACGACCGGGCCCATGTCGCGGTGGGTCAGCTTGAACCAGGCGCGGGCGAAGGCGTCGGCGAACTCCGCCGGGTTCTCGTGGAAGCGCCGGGAGATCTGCTCGTACGCCGGGTCGATCCGCAGCGAGAGGTCCGTCGTCAGCATCGTCGGGGCGTGGCTCTTCGACGGGTCGTGGGCGTCCGGCACGGTACCGGCACCGGCGCCGCCCTTCGGCCGCCACTGGTTCGCGCCGGCCGGGCTCTTGAAGAGCTCCCACTCGTAGCCGAACAGGATGTCGAAGAAGCTGTTGTCCCAGGTGACCGGGGTGTTCGTCCAGATGCCTTCCAGGCCGCTGGTGATCGCGTCGGCGCCCTTGCCGGTGCCGTACGAGTTCTTCCAGCCCAGGCCCTGCTGCTCCATCGGGGCGGCCTCGGGGTCGTCGCCGACGCTCTCCGCCGGACCCGCTCCGTGGGTCTTGCCGAAGGTGTGACCGCCCGCGATCAGCGCGACCGTCTCCTCGTCGTTCATCGCCATCCGGCGGAAGGTCTCACGGATGTCGCGGGCCGCGGCGAGCGGGTCCGGGTTGCCGTTGGGGCCTTCCGGGTTGACGTAGATGAGGCCCATCTGGACCGCGCCGAGGGGGTTCTCCAGCTCGCGGTCGCCGGTGTAGCGCTCGTCGTCGAGCCAGGTGGTCTCGGGGCCCCAGTACACGTCCTCGTCCGGCTCCCAGACGTCGGCGCGCCCGCCGCCGAAGCCGAAGGTCTCGAAGCCCATCTGCTCCAGGGCGACGTTGCCGGTCAGGATCATCAGGTCGGCCCAGGACAGGCTCTGGCCGTACTTCTTCTTGACCGGCCACAGCAGGCGGCGGGCCTTGTCGAGGTTCCCGTTGTCCGGCCAGCTGTTCAGAGGCGCGAAGCGCTGCTGACCGGCCCCGGCACCGCCGCGGCCGTCGCTGATCCGGTAGGTGCCCGCGCTGTGCCAGGCCATGCGGATCATGAACGGGCCGTAGTTGCCGAAGTCCGCCGGCCACCAGTCCTGCGAGGTCGTGAGCACCTCGGCGATGTCCCGCTTGACGGTGGGCAGATCGAGGGCCTCGAAGGCCTGCGCGTAGTCGAACCCCTCACCCAGGGGGTTCGCCACGGCGGGGTTCTTCGCGAGGATCTTCAGATTGAGGCGCTCGGGCCACCACTGGCGGTTGCCACCGCCCTGCGTCGGGTGAGGAGCGCGGTCGTGGGCGACCGGGCAGCCGCCCGAGCCCTCCGACTTCGCCTCTGTGACGATTGCATCGTGGTTCTCAGACATGGGAATCCTTCCGGACCTGGTCGATCACAACGCTCGAAAACTGCCTGCAGGTGAAGGGGCCGGGGCGCGGGGCCCCGGTAACGCGCTCGGTCCCGTCGGCCGCCATGACGTCACGGGGGCCACGGCGCGGACGGTCGAGCGAGGGGAAACGGGCGGCCCGCACCTGCGGGTCGACGCCGTGCGGCTCCTCGGCGGTGGTCCGTCACGGATCCGATCTCCTGCCGCTCTGGAGTTTTCCTGTCCCTTGGCTATCTACGAATCCGATCCTACGATGGACGGAATCCAAGTCAAGAAGGACACCAAGACCCTGTCCTCCCGGATCCCGGACGACCGTCGCCACGTTCCGGACATCCGGCCGACCCGAACGGGTGAGCCGACATGAGTGACCTGCTGGAACGCCTGCGAGAGCGCGGCTGGCGCCTGACGTCCCAGCGACGGGTGGTCGCGGAGGTCCTCGACGGCGACCACGTGCACCTCACGGCCGACGAGGTGCACGCCCGTGCGGTGGAGCGGCTGCCCGAGATCTCCCGCGCGACCGTCTACAACGCCCTGGGCGAGCTGGTCTCCCTCGGGGAGGTCGTCGAGGTCTCCACCGACGGCCGGGCCAAGCGCTACGACCCCAACGCGCACCGGCCGCACGAGCACCTCGTCTGCTCCGGCTGCGGCCTCATCCGCGACGTCCACCCCACCGGCGACCCGCTGGCCCAGCTGCCGGCGGACGAACGCTTCGGTTTCACCGTGTCCGGCGCCCAGGTCACCTACCGGGGGCTGTGCCCCACCTGCGCCCGCGGCTGAAACCCCTCCCTCCGGCGCCCGGCACCCCGCTCGCCCCGGCCCACCTCTCGACCCCGTATGGACCGGGGGACTACCCGATCTCCACCACCCGGGCCCACGCGGGCGGCGCGTCCGGAACGTAGTCGGGATCCTCCTCGCTCCACGACGGCGCCCGGGGGAAGAGACCCACCACCGTCCGGCACCCGGGCCGGTCCCGCGGCCACGGGGTCTGCCCGTCGGTCAGGACCACGATCACGTCCGGCCGCGTGGCCGTGCGCAGCGCGCGGGCGAATCCCGCCCGTAGATCGGTGCCCCCGCCGCCCACCAGCGCGAACCCCTCGGCACGGCACAGCGGGTCCGCCACCCGGGCCGCCGCGTCGCAGGCCAGCACCGTGACGAGGTCGCGGCGTCCGCCCACGGCCCGGGAGATCGCGGTGACTTCGAGGAGCGCGCTGCCCAGTTCGGCGTCGCTCACCGAGGCGGAGGTGTCGATGATCACGCTGACCCGGGGCGGCCTGCGCCGCAGACTCGGCAGGACGGCGCCCGGCACCCCGGCGGAACGCCGTGACGGCCGCCCGTACGTGTAGTCCTCGCCCGCGCCGGAACCCGAGACGGCCGAGCGCAGCGCCGCCCCCAGCAACTCCCGCCACGGCTGCGGCGGGTGGAACGCCTCGTCCGCCCACCGCCGCCAGCCCCGCGAGGCCCTCCCCGGGCGGCCGGTGATGCCCTGTGCCACCCGGAAACGGACCGCGTCCTTTTCCTGCTCGCTGAGCCCGTGCGCCCCGTCCGGGCCCAGGTCCCACTCGCGGTCCAGTCCGTCGGCCCCGCTGCCGCAGTCCAGCCAGCTCAGGTGCAGGGTGCCCGCGCCGAGGCTGAACTGGCGGAAGTAGTCCTCCATCAGCTCCCCCGGGGACAGCCCCAGGGTCCCCGGTGTGACGGCCCCCTCGGGTACCACCAGCCCGTCGCCGAAGGCGTCGTCGTTGATCTCGCAGTCCGCGGCGATGTTCATCCGCAGCCGGTCCCCGGGCCCGCTCAGCCCCTGCTCCCGCGCGAGCCGGTCACCGCGCCCGTGGTGGTCGCGCAGCAGGTGCGACACCTCGTGCACCCACACCCCGGCGAGCTCCTCCACCGGGGTGCGCTCGACGAACCCGGGCGAGGCGTAGCACCGCCAGTGCCGGTCCACGGCCATCGTAGGTACCCGGGGCGACTCCACGACGTGCAGGGCGAACAGGGCCGTCGCCAGGTAGGGCCGGGCCCGTACGGCGTACAGCCGGGCCGCGAACAGCTTGTCGAGGTCCAGCGTCCCGGCGGTGCCCCCGGTCACGCGCCGGCCTCCGCGCCGGCCCGGCCCGCGACCCGGTCCGCCGCCCGGTCGGCGCGCCGGGACAGCGTCACCACCCCGGCGAGCCGCTCGATCTCCGGTGGCACGTCCCAGTCCTCCTGCCGCAGCGCGGCGAGGGTCGTCGCGGGCACCACCACCAGGTCCGGGGCCCCCGTCTCCAGCGCCCGGACCAGCAGCGCCCACGCCGCGTCCCAGCGGGACCGCCCCGGGCGCGCCCGGACGGCGGCCACCACCGCGTCGAGTACGGTCCGGCGCAGGTCCCCCCGTTCCGGCAGCTCGGCTCGGGCCGGATCCGCGAGCAGCGTCTCCGGGTCCGGCAGGTCCATGCGGTCCAGCCAGGCCAGCAGCTCCAGACCCGGGCCGTCTCCCACCGTGCCCCGGACCAGCAGGGAGAGCACCTCCCGGAAGGAACCCGCGGCCGTCGCGAAGGCGGTGAGGCACAGGGCCATGTCCCAGCTCCGGGGCGACGGCCAGGGACCGCCCCGGCGGGCCTCGCCGCTCGGCAGCCGGTGGACCAGTTCGGGCCGCGCCGTGAGCAGTCCGCACACCGCGCGGCGGGCGAAGGCCACGGCCTCCGGCAGGAGTCCGGGGTCCAGCGTGGGCAGGGTCGCGCGAGGCCAGGTCCCGCCGAGACCGCGTACGACGACCTGGTGGTCGTGGGTCCACTGGAGGTGGACGAACCGGTTGGCCAGGGGCGGACTCAGCTCCCAGCCGTCGGCCGCCGAGCCCCTCGGGTTGGCGGCGGCCACGATCCGTACCCCGGGCGGCAGTTGCAGCGCGCCGATCCTCCGTTCCAGCACCAGGCGCAGCAGGGCTGCCTGGACGGCGGGTGGCGCGGTGGACAGTTCGTCCAGGAACAGAAGCCCCCGGCCGGCCCGCACGAGGCGCACGGCCCAGTCCGGCGGCGCCATCGGCACGCCCTGGACGGCGGGGTCGTCGCCGATGACGGGCAGTCCGGAGAAGTCGGACGGCTCGTGCACGCTGGCGATCACCGTGGTCAGCGGCAGGTCCAGGGCCGTGGCGAGCTGGGTCAGGGCGGCGGTCTTGCCGATCCCCGGCTCACCCCACAGCAGCACGGGCAGGTCGGCGGCCACGGCCAGGGTCAGCGCTTCCAGCTGGATGTCGGGACGGGGTTCGGTGGTGGTTTCGCGCAGGAGGGCCAGCAGGTCGCCGGCGACGTCGAGCCGGGCGGGCGGGGCGGACTCCGGGGGGACGGTGCGGGCGGGGGAAGGGGAAGGGGCGTACGAGGACAGCGCGGACATATCGATCACCTGTGGGTTCGCGGAAGACGGGCGGGCATGCGGAAACAGGGGTACGGCGGGTACGGCGGACGTCGGCCGGAGGGGTCAGCGGGCGGTCGCGGGACGGGGGCGGGGGCGGGGGCCGCGCGGACGGCCGCGCCCGTCGGGGACGCGGCCGGGCCCGGGCCCGGCCAGGCCCGCCCGGAACAGCCCGTACACGAGGCGCCGCTGCGCCGCCGCCCGGAGCTCGTCCCGCAGGGCGCCGCCCCGCAGCACCGCGTCGGGTCCGAGGAGCCCCTCCACGACGGCCAGCGCGCCGGCCGTGTCCCCGTGGTCGAGGCGCTCGCGGACGCCGGTGAGGCAGTCGGGACGGCGGTGCGCCTCGTCGATGGCGCGCAGGCAGGGCAGGGGAGTCCCGCCCAGCGCCACCAGCAGTTCCTCGCGCCGGATCTCGTCGGGGCCGTGGTCCAGCGCGGTCAGCACCCCGCCGACCGGGCCGATCCGGTGCCGGGCACCCCGGCACTCGACGAGCCGGGGCCCGCCGGGCGGGTCCGGGTCCCGTCGAGGGCCGGCCGGCCGGTACCCGGGCTCCAGGGCGGAGGCGACCAGGGGGTGGAGCCGACCGGCCTCGATCAGTCCGGCGCGCAGCAGTTCCAGGTCGGGCGCCACCCGGGTCGCCGCATCGGGCAGGACGGGCGGGACGCGCGCGTCGCGGCCCCCGCTCCCGGAGGCCGCCGCGTCCCCGGACACGGCCGTGATCCGCAGCGCGGGCGGCCCGGAGCCGTCCCCGTCCGGAGCCAGGTCGAGGAGCAGCTGCCGACGCGTGCCGAGCCGTACGGTGACGGCTCCGGCGGTGCGCCCCTCGGCGCGGAGCAGGATCCCGGCCTCGGCCGCCCACCGGTCGACGGCGAAGCGGTGCCCGTCCGGGACCGTCCCCGGCAGCTCCGGCAGCCTCCGACGCGCGACGGCGCCACCGCCCGCCGCCGGTGCGCCCGCTCCGGCGCGGATCCGCAGCTCGTCGCTGCGGCGCGCGTCCCAGAGGTGGCGGTGCAGGTCGAGGCGGAACCGCCGGTCGGGGCGCGGGTGGGGATGGCGCGCCTCACCCGGTTCGGGAAGGGAGCGGTCGTACAGTGCGAGGCTGAACCGCTGGCCCGCGTCCGCCCAGGCGGGCGGCGTCCGCACCACGAGGTGCACCGGGCACGAACCGTCGTACCCCGCGCCCTCGTACCGGGCCAGCGTGAGGGTCAGGCCGGGACGCAGCAGCCCGTCGGGAGCGATCCGCGGCAGGTGCCAGCGCAACAGGTCGGGAGCCAGATGGCGCAGGTCCGCCCGGATCCGCGCCGCGAGGTCCCGGCCGTGGGTGCGCGCCAGTCGGCGCAGGTCCAGGTCGAGGTCGATGCCCGCGGCGGCGCAGGCGCCCGCCCAGTCCCCCGCGCGGCGGCGGGTGGTGGCGGTTTCGATCATGGGGGCCGGCACGGCGAACTCGCGCACGCGCAGCCACAGGGAAAGGCGGGAATCCCCGTACACGTCCTGAGTGAGCATCAGCGCTCACCTTGCGTGGACGGGACCCCCGATCTGTGAAGGGTTTCGGTGGTCATCGCGGTGATCTTAGCGCTCCGTGGATCCTTCGGCCAGGAGTTTGCGCGCCGGTGGCCGTGCGGGGCCGGAACCAGCCCCGGTGTCAACGACGTTGACGCGGTTCCCGCCGGAAAATCGCCAGTCCCGGGCCCGTTCCGGCCGACTCCGGGGCCCGCGCCGGGCCGTCGCCCGGCCCGCCCGGTGGCAGGGGAAGAGGCCGGCGCGCCCGACGGCTCCGAGCCCCCTTCCCGCGTACGCCCCGGCCCGCCACCCGGGGACCCGGCGCCCGACGTGGACCGGCGGGCGGCCCCGATCCGGCCCCTGACCAGCGGCGGCGCGCCCCGCCGGGCCGGGGCGGGGCCCGCCGGTCCGCGTCGGCCCCCGACCCGGCCGGGCTCCCGCCGCGCGGCGCCGAAGGCCACCGGCGGGCCCGCGCGCGGCGCCGCCGAAGCGGCCGGCAGGACCGCGCGGGACGGCGCGGGGCTACGAAAGCAGCCAAAGCACCCCCGGGATCCCCCGTCCGGCCTGTGTACCCTTCGCCGCGTGACGACCGGTGACACGGAGCGAGGAGGGGGCCGTGAGCGGGGTACTGATCCACCTGCCGCGGGGCAGCGGTGACGCGGTGACCCTGCGGCTGGGCCCGGGGGAATCGGCGCGCTTCGGGCGGGGCTCCGAGACGACCCCCGTGGAACTGCGCCTCGTCGACGCGGCGATCTCCCGGCTCGCCGGGGAGATCCGGGTGACCGACGACCACTGGCAGCTCAGCAACCACAGCACGACCCAGAGCTACCTGGTGGAGAACCCGGAGGGAGCCGGCGAGTACCTGCGGGTGCCGCCGCGCCGGGCCGGGGCACCGATCCCCTTCGAGTTCTCCCGGGTCGTGCTGCCCACCCGCGGGGAGGCCACGGTCTCCTTCCAGGTGTTCGCGCCCGACCACGTCTACCTGGACCCGGCCGGTACGGGCGCCTCCTGGGGGAGCCCCACGGTCACGGCGTACTCCCTCGACGAGACGGCCATCTACTTCCTCGTGCTGGTCGCGCTCTGCGAACCACGGCTGCGCGACGAGTCCCCGGTCGCGGTGCCCACCACCCCCGAGATCGTCGAGCGGCTCGCGGGACTGCCGGGCTGCGCGCAGCTGACGGCCCGCGCGGTCAGCTCGCACATCGACTACCTCGCCGACGAGAAGACGCGGATCAGCGCCCCCGCCGAGACCGGCCCCGGCAGGGGGCCCCGGCGCAACGGCAAGCGGGAGACTCTCGTCGGCCTCGCGCTGCGGTTCGGGCTGGTGCGGGAGGAGCACCTCGCGCTGCTGCCGCCCCGGGCCGGAGGAGGAGAGGGTGCAGCGCCCGGCCGACGCCTCGGGAAGTGACCGCGGCGAACCGCTGCCGCGCGGCCACCGCGTCGGGGCGTGGGAGGTCACCGGCCCGATCGGAGCCGGCGGCTGGGCAACGGTCCACGCGGGCCGCCGGGCCGCCGACGCCCCGGCGGACGCGGGCCGGCCCGGGGAGGTCGCCCTGAAGGTCCTGCCGACCGGCGGACTCGCACCCCGCCAGGCCCGCGCGATCGCCGAATCCGCCCGGCGCGAGGTCGAGCTCGCCCGCCGGGCCGGACACCCCCGGCTGATCCGCCTGCTCGACTCCTTCGTGCTGAGCGAACCGGGCCACCCGTACCTGGACGGCGCGATCGTGCTGGTCATGGAACGGGCCGAACGCAGCCTGCGCGACCGGCTCGCCGCCCCGGTGACCGTCGCCGAAGGGGCCCGTCTGATCACCGGGATCTGTGAGGGGCTGGCCCACCTGCACCGCAGCGGCTGGGTCCACGGGGACCTCAAACCGGACAACGTCCTGCTGATGCCGGACGGCTCGGTCAAACTCGCCGACTTCGGCCTCGCCACCGAACTGACCGGCACCCACGGCACCCACGGGTACGCACCCCCGATGGGCACCCTGGACTACCTCCCGCCCGAGCGCCGCCGCGCACCGCTCGGCGAACACGGCGTCCAGGTACGGCCCAGCGCCGACGTCTGGGCGCTCGGCATCGTGATCCACGAGGTGTTCGCGGGCGGCGCCCCGCCCTTCCCGGGCGCCACCTCGATGGCGCGCGCCGCGGCGGCCCAGGAGTACGCCGAGGGCCGCGCCGCGCTGCGCACCGACCACGCCGTACCGCCGTTCTGGCGGGAACTGGCCGCCGACTGCCTGGCGCCCACCCACGAGGCCCGCGCCGCGCACACCGCCGAGACCCTGCTCCGCCGCATCGCCGCCGACCGGCCGGCAGAGGGCCCGGGCGTCGCGGGCCCGGCCTCCCCGCCCCCGCCCGCACGCCGGATCCACCGCCGGGCCCGCGCCGCCCTCCTGGCCGGCGCCGCCGTGTGCGGGGCGGCCGTCGCACTCTGGCCCCACGGGGCCCGCGACGTGTCACCCGCCGCCCGGACCGAAACCACGGGCAGCCTGAGGGTGTTCAACGCCGAGCAGGGGTGCCGGAACCGGACGGACCGGATCCCGCGGTGCAGCCTCGGCCTGGCGATCGACCCGCTGAAGGCCTACACCCCCGACAACGTCGTGGCCACCCGGGTGTGGGACGGACAGGTCCTCGCCGTGGACTGCCTGCTCCCCCGGGGGATGCCCATCATCGACGAATCGGACGCCGTGTCCGTCGAGTGGTTCCGCGTCCGCCTGCCCGAGGACGCGGCCCGCCCCACCGCCTGGCTGCCGGCCGTGCGCACCAAGGACCGCCCCACCGTCCCCGAATGCCCGCGCCCCACCCCCGCCGGCTGACGGGTTCCCGCACCGAGGGTCCCTTCGCGTGGGCGGCGGCTGCCCCGAGTCTGCGGCCGGCGCTCCCCGCCGTCACTCCGGAACGTTGCGGATGCCCCCGCCCCTTGCCCCGCCGCTAACTTGCGGTCTGCCCGGTCCGCGGACCGTGCCCACGCCCGCCGGCAGCGGGCGCGGGTCCACTCACGGATGGAAGTGAACCGCACAGATGCACGTCACACGAACCCCCCTGCTCGGCAAGGCCCTTGCCCTCACCGCCCTCACCTCCCTCACCGCCCTGGCCGCGGCGCCCACCGCCTCGGCGGCCCCCGCCCGCCCGGCCGACGCCGTCCAGAGCTTCCGCAGCCAGGCGACCGGCCGCTGCATGGACGACACCTCCAACGGGTTCCGCACCTGGAGCTGCAACGGCAGCAACCCGCAACTGTGGACCGTGCACGTCTGGGGCGACGGATCCCGGCAGTTGCGCAACGTCAACACGGGCCGCTGCGTCGAGGACACCGACAACGGGTTCCGCACCGTCGGCAGCTGCAACTCCAGCCCGGAGCAGAGCTGGTGGGTGAAGGTCTGGGGCGACGGCAGCATCCGCCTGCAGAACCAGGCCACCGGCCGGTGCATCGACGACAGCTCCCTGGGCTTCCGCACGTGGGCGTGCAACGACACGCCCTACCAGAGCTGGTTCTGACCCCCCGACATCCCTCACGAAGGAGCACACAGGTGCCTGGACCGGCCGCACGACGCGCGGGACGGGGGCTGGCGGTCGCGCTGGCCCTGACCACCGCGACCACCCTGGGCGGACCGGTCCGGGCGGCGGGACCGCCGCCCGGCGTGCCGGGCCCCCTCGGGCACCCGGCGACAGCCGAGATGTTCTGCGCGATACCACCCGAGCGGGACATCGCGGTCACCCGCAAGGTCTACGAGGTCGGCCAACGGCGCGGCGTGTCCGACAAGGTGATGCTCGCCGGATTCGAGACCGGCTGGGTGGAGTCCCGCATGAACAACCTGAACTGCGGGGACCGCGACTCGCTCGGCGTCTTCCAGCAGCGGCCCTCCCAGGGCTGGGGCTCGCCCGAGCAGGTCCTCGACGTCGACTACGCGGCGAACAAGTTCTTCGAGGTGGCCCAGCAGATGGAGCCCGGCATGGAAGGCGGCAGCGCGGGCGAACTCGCCCAGGCCGTCCAGCGCTCGGCCTACCCGGAACGCTACCCCCAGGCGGAGGGCACGGCCCGGCAGATGCGGGACGAGGCGTTCCAGCCCTACGGCGCGATCGGGTCCAAGTACGCGGCCCTGGGCGGCCCCGGCGGCCCCCTCGGCCCTCCGGTCCGCGCCGAGGAGGACGCGATGCTGGGCGGGCGGTTCCAGGTGTTCGCGAACGGGATGGTGATCTGGCGTCCGGACGTGGCGTTCGCGGTGTACGGGGAGATCCTGGCGCGGTTCTGGGCGACGGACGCGGAGCGGGCGTGGGGTTTCCCGGTGATGGACGAGGCGGATGCGGGCCGGTCGCCGGGCGGGACGCTGGGGCGTTATCAGTCGTTCGAGCGGGCGTTGTTCCTGTGGTCGGCGCAGACGGGTGCGCACGTGGTGCACGGGGCGATCCTCGACGGGTTCCGGGCCGGGGGGAACGAGCGGGTGCTGGGTTATCCGGTGGCCGACGAGGTCGACGAGCCGGGCGGCCGGGCCCAGCGGTTCCAGAACGCCACCATCCACTGGAACCCCTCCCGGGGCACCTGGACCACCACCAACTGACGGGGGACCGACATGGGAGCACGCAAAACGCGGCGCACACCGGCGGCGCTGGCACTGGCCCTGGCGGCCCTGGCGGCCCTGGCGGCCCTGGCGGCCCTGGCGTTCGGCCTCGGGGCGGCGCCGGCCGCGAGCGCCTCGGAGCGCGGCGGGTCCATCGGGCGGGGCGAGGTGATGGACCGCGCCTGGTCCTGGATCGCGGAGCAGGTCCCGTACGACCAGAGCGGCTGCCACGAGAACCGGTTCGGCTGCTACCGCCCGGACTGCTCGGGCTACGTGTCGATGGCCTGGAACCTGGACTCCTCGCTGACCACCTGGACCCTGTGGAACGTCACCTCGGACATCCCGGCGAACGAACTCCAGCCCGGTGACGCCCTGCTGCGCGACTCGGGCGGCACGGACCACGTGGCGCTCTTCGTCCGCTGGGCGGACGAGGCCCACACACGGCCGGTGGTGCGCGAGACGTACGACTTCGGGCACGTCCCCGAGGAACGGGCATGGAACGACGGTCTGCGCGGCTTCACCCCCCGCCGGTACGACCGGCTCGACGACCTGATGCCCTACGGCGCGATCGGGTCCAAGTACGCGGCCCTCGGCGGCCCCGGCGGACCTCTGGGGCAGCCCGTCTCCGGTGAACGCGACGCGATGCTGGGCGGGCGGTTCCAGGTGTTCGCGAACGGGATGGTGATCTGGCGTCCGGACGTGGCGTTCGCGGTGTACGGGGAGATCCTGGCGCGGTTCTGGGCGACGGACGCGGAGCGGGCGTGGGGTTTCCCGGTGATGGACGAGGCGGATGCGGGCCGGTCGCCGGGCGGGACGCTGGGGCGCTACCAGGCGTTCGAGCGGGCGTTGTTCCTGTGGTCGGCGCAGACGGGTGCGCACGTGGTGCACGGGGCGATCCTCGACGCGTTCCGGGCCGGGGGGAACGAGCGGGTGCTGGGTTATCCGGTTGCCGACGAGGTCGACGAGCCGGGCGGCAGGGCCCAGCGGTTCCAGAACGCCACCATCCACTGGAACCCCTCCCGGGGCACCTGGACCACCACCAACTGATGGAACGTCAATCAAGGCTTCACCAAGACCACTTCGCGACCAGGAGATCATCGTGAACGAGTACCGTCCCACCCGCAGGAGCGTCCTCAGGACCGTCGGCGGACTCTCCGCCGCGGCGGCCCTCGGCGCGGGCGGCGTCCTCGCGGCGGCCACGTCCGCCGCCGCCGTCGGCGACGCCGCCGGACTGCACATCGTCGACCGGGGCGAGGCCGACCCCCGCATGTGGTACTACCGCTTCGCGACCAACGAGATCGGCTGGCAGCCCGCCGTCAACGTCCTGCTGCCCGACGACTACCACACCAGCGGGAGGACCTACCCGGTCCTCTACCTCTTCCACGGCGGGGGCACCGACCAGGACTTCATCACCTTCGACCGCCCGCCCCTGAACATCCGCGCCTGGACCGCCGGCAAGCCGATCATCGTCGTGATGCCCGACGGCGGCCACGCGGGCTGGTACTCCAACCCGGTCGGCTCCAACGTCGGCCCCCGCAACTGGGAGTCGTTCCACATCAACCAGCTGCTCCCGTGGGTCGAGGCGAACTTCCGCACGTTCGCCGAGTACGACGGCCGCGCCGTCGCCGGGTTCTCCATGGGCGGCTTCGGCGCACTGAAGTACGCGGCCAAGTACTGGGGCCACTTCGCCTCGGTCAGCTCCCACTCCGGCCCGGCCAGCATCCGTCGCGACGGCGGCGCGGTGGTCCACTGGGCCAACCTGTCCTCCGCCGCCCTGGACCTGGGCGGCGCGACCGTCTACGGCACCCCCTGGGACCAGGCGAGGGTCACCGCCGACAACCCGATGGAGCGCATCGAGAGCTACCGCAACAAGAGGGTCTTCCTGGTCGCCGGGACCAGCCCCGACCGGACCAACGCCTTCGACACCTTCAACGAGACCCAGGTGCTCGCCGGGCAGCGGGAGTTCCGCGGCGCCCTCGACCGGGCCGGCATCCCGCACGAGTGGCACGAGGAGCCGGGCGGCCACTTCGTCCGCGACTACATGATGACCCGGGACCTCGACGGCATCATCGACCGCCTCCGCAAGGCCTGACCCCGGTCGCCCCGGTCCACCCCTCCTCCGGGAGGTGGACCGGGGCGCGCCGCCGCTCAGCCGGTCAGGGCACCGGCCCGGGCACCGGCCCGTACGGGGGGTGCGAGCCGGCCCGTGCGGTGGAGCCCGTAGACCGCGGCGGAGCAGCCGAGGCCGAGCGCGAACAGCGCCAGCCAGGGCAGTGCGGACATCCCGGCCGACCGGGCCGCGTCCAGCGCCGCGCCCGTGAGCAGGTTGCCGAGCGCGATGCCCACCCCGCAGACCGTGTTGTACAGCCCGTAGTGGGTGGCGACGAGCCGGTCCCCGCAGAGCCGGACGATGGTGTCCATCTCGAAGGGGTACGCCACCATCGTCCCCACCGCCAGCAGCAGGGCGGACAACGCCGGCGGCCCGGCGGCCAGCAGCCGCGCGAGCGGCCCCGACCCCACCGCCGGGAGCGCGGTGGCGGCCAGCAGGGGCAGGAAGGCCGTCCCCATGGTCAGCAGCCCCCAGGTCAGCGCCCGGCCCGGTGCCATCCGCGCCTTGCACCAGGCGGTGACCTTGGTCTGGAACAGGATGGTGCTCAGCCCCGAGACCGCGAACAGCATCGCCACCGCGGCCGTACCGAACGCGCCTTCGCCGCCGAGGCGCCGGACCTCCAGCGGCAGTGCCAGGTAGACCTGGAAGGTCATCACGTAGGAACCGATCATGGCCACCGAGAACAGCAGGAACGGCCGGTTGCCCAGGATCCGCCGCCACTGCGCGAGCACGCCCTCGCGCGGGCCGGCCGTCCGGTCCTCGGCGTCGTTGCCCCGCCGGTCGGGCAGCGCCCGGATCTGGACGACGCTCAGCAGGGCGAAGATGCCCGCGGCGGCCAGGCAGGTGACGCGGAAGTCCACGCCCGTCAGCACCATGCCCACCAGCGGCCCCAGCAGGATGCCCGCCTGGTAGAAGACGTTGAACAGCGCGAACGCCTCGACACGGCGCTCACCCGCGTCGGCCGCCAGGTAGGCCCGGGTCGCCGGGTTGAACAGGGCCCCGGCCAGGCCCGTGGCCGCGGAGGCGGCGAGCAGCGCGGGCACGGAGTCGACCAGCCCGAGCGTCGCGAAACCGGCGATGCGCAGCACCAGCCCGGCGATGATCATCGGCTTGTAGCCGAGGCGGTCGGCCAGCGTGCCGCCCACGAGGAACATGCCCTGCTGGCTGAAGTTGCGCACCCCGAGGATCAGCCCGACCGTCCAGCCGGCGAGCCCGAGCGGGCCGGCCAGGTGCGTGGCCAGGTAGGGCATGAGCATGTAGAAACCGAGGTTGATGGTGAACTGGTTGACCATCAGCAGCTGGACGCTGCGTTCGTACGAACGCACCTGCGCGAGGGTGCTCCTCATCGGGTCCGCCCCTCCGCCCCGCGCAGCGTGAGCGGGTCCACCACCGCGGCGCAGCGGGTCCAGCGCGTGACCTCCCTCTCGTCCAGGCCGGCGATCACATCGGGTTCGTCGGCCGGGGGCGAGTCCAGCAGGCCGTGCGCGGCGCAGTAGTCGTCGTCGTACACGGTGCCGAGGTAACGCTGCGGCCCGTCGGGGAACACCGCCGCGATCCGGGTCTCCTCCGGGAGGGTGCGGGCCAGCCAGCCGGCGACGAGGGCGACGGCGCCGACGCTCCAGCCGCCGGCCGCGTAGTGGGAGGCGGCGAGCTGACGGCACGCCCACACGGCCTCCGCCGGGGCGACCCAGTGGACCTCGGAGAACTGCTCGTAGGCCACGTTCCTGGGGTAGATGCTCGACCCCAGGCCGCGCATCAGCCGGGTCCGGGCGGGCTGCCCGAAGATGGTGGAGCCCACGGTGTCGACGCCCACCAGCGTCAGGTCGGGGTAGAGCTGCCGCAGGACGCGCGAGACGCCCGCGGAGTGCCCTCCGGTGCCCACGCTGCACACCAGGACGTCGATGTGGCCCAGCTCGCGGGCCAGTTCGAGTGCGAGCGGGGTGTACGCCGTGGTGTTGTCGGGGTTGTTGTACTGGTCCGGGCACCACGAGCCGGGGTGATGCCCCATGAGCTCGCTCACCCGGTCCCGGCGCGCCTGCTGCCAGCCGCCGGCGGGGTGCGGTTCGCGGACGACGTCGACCAGGGCCCCGTACGCCGTCAGCAGCCGGGTCATCGACGGCTCGAGGCCGGGGTCGGTGACGAGGGTGACGGGGTGCCCGTAGACCATTCCGGCGAGCGCCAGGCCGAGACCCAGGGTGCCGCTGGTGGACTCGATGATGCGGGCCCCCGGCAGCAGCTCCCCGCGGGCGCGGGCGCGCTCGACCATGTGCAGGCCGGGGCGGTCCTTGATGCCCCCGGGGTTGAAGCCCTCCAGCTTCGCCCAGAAGCCGCGCCCCTGCGGGGCGAGGGGCTGTGACACGCGCAGCAGGGGGGTGTTGCCGACCAGCCCGGAGAGACCGGCGCGGGCGGGGTGGGCGGGTTGGGACACGTCGGTGGCCGAAGAATGCATTGTTCCGCTCTCGTTCGATGATGCTTCGGGGTGGTCGCTCATGGGGATGCCGACCTCGGCCGGGGCGGGGCCCGGCCGTTGGGCATGCGTCAGCCGTTGCGAAGGGAACTACGGGAGCGGACTAGAGCCGCCATCGACAGACACTGGTCAGGACGGAGCGGCCGGAACGGGCCCGCGGAGCACCCGCCGGCCGGGGTCGGCGCGGTCGGCCCGGCACGGGTTCCGGCACCCCGGCCCGGGAGGCCGCGCGCCGCCTGCCCGCCGCCGTCGCGCGCCGGGCCCGGGGCCGAACGGGCCGTGCCCGGGGCGGCGGCGCAGGAGGAACCGTGCTCCGGATGCGGATGCGGCCGTCCTTCAGGCGCGGTCGGCCCGGACTGCGGCGCGGCTCCAGCGGCCCGCGACCCGGCGGAGACGGCCTCGTGCCGCGTGCCGCCGGGAGCCCCGGCGCCGTCGAGGAGGTGCGGGAAGCAGACGAGGGCCGCGAGGAGCAGGACGGCGGGCACCGCGCCGAGTACGGCGGATGCCCACGATGGGCCCGGGCGGGCCGGGGGTACGCGGGGACGGCGTGACACGGTTCCTCCGTGCGGCGGGCACCCCGTCCCGGTACGGGAGGGGGCGGCGGCGGATCGCGGGGACGGGCCCGGGCGGCCGGGGGCGGGCCGGGTCCGGTCGGATACGGGCCGCGGACGGGCCGGGGACGGACCGACCGGGGACGGCCCGGATGCGGGCCGGGGACGGACCGGATGCGGGCAGGGGCCGACCGGGTGCGGACCGGGGTCACGGCGCTCGCCGTGGGGACCGCGTGGACCGGCCGGGTACGGCTACCGGGGCGCGGTCGGGGCCGCGCGCGGGTCGCCGTACGGAAGGCCGCGGTGTCTACACCCGCAGGACCGGCGGAGCCGCCGTACGGGCCGGGGCGGATCCGGACGCGCCGGCCGGGTCGTACCCGGGCAGACCCCGGCGGACCTCGGGGGCGCACCGGGTGACGGCCGCCGACGGGGCGGCCGGGGCGTCCACCACCGAACCCTGCCGGGGCGGCACGGGCGCGCACTCGTCGGCCGGGTGGGCGGGGCCGTGGCCGTCGGCGGGGGAGGCCTGCGACACGGAGGCGGCCGCGGCCGGGTGGGCGGACGCGCCGGGCGCGTGCGCGCCGTGCGTGCAGATCAGGCCGAGCAACAGCAGGGCCAGCCCGAGCAGGTGCAGCAGACCCGCCGACCGGCGGGCCGACGGCAGGTGCTGCGCACGGGCTGTGACCACACCGTGATCCTAGCGTCTCCGGAGCGTGATGAAGGGTCGTCAATCGGACGATCCGTGGCCGATGGTGCACCCGGGAGCCCGTATGGCGGATCTGCGGGTGCTTGCCGGGGCGCCGGCGCCGGGAGCGGATATGGATGCCGGGACCGCCCCGGGCCGGCCGCGCCCCGCGTGCCCGCCCGTCCGCGCACCCACCGGGAGACCCTGATGACCTGCATCAACCGCCGTGACCTCGCACTGCTGGCGCTCCGCACCGGCACCGGCGCGGTGCTCATCGCCCACGGGGCGCAGAAGCTCTTCGGGTGGTTCGGCGGCGCGGGTCTGGAGGGGACGGCGGCCGCGATGGAGCGCATGGGCTTCCGGCCGGGCCGGCAGAGCGCGATCGCCGCCGGCCTGGGGGAGGCGGGCGGCGGGGCGCTGCTGATGCTGGGGCTGGCCACCCCGGTCGCCGGGGCCGCCGCGGCCGGGGCCATGGCGGGAGCGGTGTCCGTGCACGCCCCGGCCGGTTTCTTCAACCAGGGCGGCGGATTCGAGTACCCGGCCTTCCTCGGGTTCACGGCGGCGGCGGTCGGCCTCGCCGGACCGGGCCGCTACTCCGTCGACCACGCCACCGGCCACCACTTCGACCAGCCGTGGACGGTGGCACTGGCCTTCGGGGCCAGCGCCCTCGCCGCCGCCGCGGTGGTGACCGGCCGGGCACGGGCGCTGGCGGAGGCGGAGGCGGAGGCGAGGGCGGGGGCGGAGGCCGCCGGGCGGGAATGAACCAACGGCCCCGCCCGGCCCCGCCCCGCACCCCACCCCGGCCCCGGCGGGCCGTCCCGCGCTACCGGTCCTGCGACAGCTCGTAGAGCTCCCGGAACGTGCCGCCCTCGACGGCCAGCAGCTGCTCGAAACTGCCCTGTTCCTTGATCCGGCCGCCGTCGAGGACGATGATGCGGTCCGCCAGGCGGCAGTTCTCCATGCGGTGCGTGACGATCACCGTGATCCGTTCGTCCTTGGTCTCCCGCAGGCCGGAGAACACCCTGTGCTCGCCGCGCGGATCCATCGCGGAGGTCGGCTCGTCCATGACCAGCAGCGCCGGGCGCCGGTGGAAGGCCCGCCCGCAGGCCAGGCGCTGCCACTGGCCACCGGACGGCTCGTGACCGCCCCACAGCGAGCGGGCCAGCAGGGTGTCGAGGCCCTGCGGGAAGCCGGCGACGACCTCCTTCATCCCGACGGCGCCCAGCGCCTCCCAGACCGCCTCCTCACCGCGCGGACCCGGCTGGCCGAGGGTGATGTTCTCGCGGGCGGAGAAGGGCCAGTACCCGTAGGACTGGGTGACGAGCCCGACGTGGGTCCAGGCCGAGCGCTGGTCCGCGTCGGAGGTCGGCACCCCGTCCCAGGACACGGTCCCCGCCGTCGGGGCCGTCAGCGCCGTCAGCAGCCGGACCAGCGTGGACTTCCCGGCCCCGTTCTCCCCGACGACGGCGACCACCTCGCCCCGGTTCAGCGTCAGCGACACCGGGCCGAGCGCGGGGGTGTCCTTGCCGGGGTAGGTGTACCCGGCCTCCTCCAGCCGGATCTTCTCGGGAGCCTCCATGGCCTGGGCACCGCGCGGCCCCGACCGTTCGGCCGCCTGCGCGATGAAGGCGGTGTAGTCCCCGAGGTAGAGGGCGTGCTGGAACATCGCGGCCCCGTACACCACCAGCGAGGACAGCGCCGCCGTGGAGGTCCGCATCGCGACGATGGCGGTACCGGCGGCGCCCAGCGCGAGGTACCCGCCGACCACGAGCCCGCCCAGCGACAGCCACGTCAGGGCCGTGAACAGCCCGGAGGCGCAGGCGGCGACGAGGTACACCACGAGGTAGCGGGGGGCCGCGCCGGTCATCCTGGAGTCGATGCGCTCGCAGACCGCCGCGTACCAGTGGTGGGCGTACGCCCGCATGCTGTTGCCGCGCAGCTCGTCCGCGAGTTTGGGCGTGGTGAGGTGCCAGCGCATCATGTGGCGGATGTTGCGGGAGGCGATCGTCTCGTTGTGCAGGGCGTGGTCGAGCCGGGCCGCGTGTACGGAGCCCAGCCCGCGCGGGACCACCGACAGCAGCAGGAGCGGCAGCAGCACGGGGTGCACCACGGACAGTACGGAGGCCACGGCGAGCAGGTCGATCAGACCGCCGGTGAACCCGAGGGCGTCCTGGAGCAGCATCGAGGAGCGGGCCGATCCGGTCTCGGCGGCCTCGGAACGCTCGGCGAAGTCCGGGGCGTCGTAGCAGTCGAGGTCCACGTCCATGTGGGCGTCGACCATGGCGAGGTCGGCGATCGTGGACATGCCGGGGGTCAGGCGGCGCGCCGCGCTCCCGGCCGCGATGGAGGCCAGGGCCCCGAGCGCGGTCATCGCGGCGGCGGCCGCCAGCGGCCAGGCCGCCGCCGAGACGCGCTGCTCGACGGTGCCGCCGCTCAGCAGGGGGCCCATGGCCTTCGAGACGGCGGCCAGGGCGGCGGCCGTGCAGAGCCCGCCGAGGACCTGGGCGCAGACCAGCCATACGAAGGCCGTCCGGTTCACCGCCCACGCCAGCCGGGCGGTGTGGCTGAGGGAGGCCGGGACGCGCCGGGCCATCTGCGCGAGCGAGAGCCGCTCCATGGCCTTGTTGTGCCGGCCCCACTTGAACGTGAACTCCGGCGGGGCGGGCGGGACCGCAGGGGCGGCCGCCACGGCCCGCCTCCCGGGCCGGTGCTGCTTCTCGGACATGCCGGTTCTCCTTCGACTCGCCTACGGGCAGGCCCAGTTCGGCCCGGATTCCGGCACGGCGAAGCTGCCCTTCCCCCGTCGTGGAGGGAGGGCCGGCGCGGGGTCCGGGGGAGCTGGAGGAGTGAGTACACAGCAGCCCCGGGGACGGAGCAACGCGATCTGGCCGACCTGTCGGCGGCCCCGGCCCCGGCCCGCGAACGCCTCCGGTCGGGGCCCGGCCCCGGCCCCGGGCTCCCGGCACGGGCAGAACGGCCGGAACCGGTCGGTGGCACGGCCCGGCGTACGGAAACCGCTTGCGGGGGACCCGGGTCGGCGCGGCCCCGGGCCGGTGCGGCCCCCGGCGCACCCCGTGCGGGGCCGGCGCACCGCTCAGGGCATGAGCTCCCGCGTGTCGAGGGGGACGTGCCACGCGTTGCGCCGGTGCAGGGAGTCCAGTTGGGCCCGGAGCGGGTTCGGCGGCACGGCCAGGACGGGGCAGGGGGCGTGGGCCAGGCAGTAGCGGCCCACCGAGGGCCGCAGGGCGCCGAGCAGCCGCCCCCGCGTGCCGGCGCCGACCACGAGCAGGTCGTCCCCGTCCCGGGCGGCGTCGACCAGAGCGGCCCCGGGGGTGCCCCGTACCGCCTGCCCGGCCAGGGCCACACCCGGGCCCGCGGCTCCGAAGGCCCCGTCGAGGACCTCCCGCAGCCGCTTCACCGCGGCCGCCCGGCACTCGGCGTACACGAGGGAGCCGCCGCAGGACGCACGGGACCCCGGGCCCCCGCCCGGTGCCTGCCAGGCCAGCACCACCCACAGCTCCGCCCCGCGCCACCGCGCCTCCGCGGCGGCCCGGTGCAGGGCCGTCAGGCTTCCGCTACTCCCGCTCACACCCGCCACCACGCGTCGCCGCACCGCAGGTCCCTCCCCTGTCGCCCTCGTACGCGCTCCCCCGGCGCTGCGCCGCGGGAGCCCGTCTCCATTCAACGGCGGCCTGCGCGGTCCGTCCGTCAGCGATCCGTATGAACCCGGGGCGCGGGCGTCAAAGCTGCGTCAGGGGAGGGGGGAGCCACGGGCAGGCGGACGACCAGGCGCGCCCCGCCGGGGGAGTCGGCGGCCGTCAGGGTGCCGCCGTGATGGGACGTCAGGTCGCGGGCGATGGCCAGGCCGAGGCCGGCGCCGCCGTGGTCGCGGCTGCGGGCGTCGTCGAGCCGGGTGAAGCGTTCGAAGATCCGCTCCCGGTCCTCCGGCGCGATGCCGGGCCCGTCGTCGGCCACCTCCAGGACGGCGGTCCGCGCCCGGGGGCCGCCGACGGTGCGCAGCGTGAGGTCGACCCGTCCGGCCGCGAACCGCTGCGCGTTGTCGAGGAGGTTGGTGACCACCCGGGCCAGCCACAGCCCGCTGCCCTCCACCACCACGTCCGCCGCCAGCGACACCCGGACGGGGACCCGGTCGCCCAGGCGCGCGTCCACCGCGTCGCGCACCACCTCCCCGAGGTCCAGCCGCTGCGCGGGCACGGGCTGGGCGGCGTCGATCCGGGCCAGCAGCAGGAGGTCCGAGGCCAGCTGCTGGAGCCGCTCGACGTCCTCCAGCGCCCCGCCGATCAGCTCCGGCCACAGCTCCTGGTCCCGGACGGCCAGAGCCACCTCCAGCTGGGTGCGCAGCACGGTGATCGGGCTCCGCAGCTCGTGGGAGGCGTCCGCGATGAAGCGCCGCTGGCGGATGCCGGAGGACTCCAGCCGGTCGAGGGTGAGGTTCATCGTCTCGGCCAGCCGGGCCACCTCGTCGCGGGTCGGCGGCACCGGCACCCGCCGGTGCAGGTCGCGGTCGCCGATCTCGGCGACCTCCGCCCGGATCGCCTCGACGGGCCGCAGGGCGCGCCCGGTGACCCGCCAGGTCACGAACCCGACGGTCGCCAGCAGCAGCGGCCCGCCCACCAGGAGGGCGGCGGCGGTCGTGTCGTCGGCGGCGTCCACGTCGCGCAGGGAGGTCCCCACGAACACGGCGACCAGCCCCTGTGGCGTCTGCGTGGTCACCTGGACCACCCGCTGGCGGTGCTCGCCGCCGAGCGGGCGGACCCGCCAGGTGTGGAAGGACGTGCCCGGACGCAGCGGGGTGACGGGGGCGAGCGCGGGGAGCCCGGCCAGGTTCGGGGTGGACCGCAGCACCCGGCCGCGGGCGTCCACCACCTGGACGAAGTCCGCCCCGAGGCCGGCGGGCCGCATCCGGCCGAGGTCCCCGGCGGCCGCGAGCCCGGCGACGGTCTGCGCCTGCTGGGCGGCGTCCCGCTCGGCGTTGCGCAGCAGGTCGGCCCGCAGCAGCCCGAGCAGCGCGAAGGAGGCCACGGCCAGGGCCACGGCCACCACCACGACGGCGCCCGCGGTCGCCCGGGCGCGTACGGTCGTGGGCCGCAGCCGCCCCGGGCGCCACCTCGGGATCCACGCCGGCAGCAGTGCCACGGGGACGCGCAGCCGGCTCAGGGCCGAGGCCAGGGCATCAGCCACCGTCGACCGCCAGTCGGTAGCCCGCGCCGCGCACGGTCTCCAGGGCGGTGCGGCCGAAGGGTGCGTCGATCTTCCGGCGCACCGCGCTCACGTGGACCTCGACCACGTTCGGATCACCGTCGAAGGCGCTGTCCCAGACCTGCTCCAGGATCTCCCGTTTGGGCACCACCTCGCCCGGCCGTCGGGCGAGGTACTCCAGGACCGCGAACTCCCGGGCGGTCAGCCGTATCTCCGTGCCGCCCCGGGAGCAGAAGTGCCGTGCGGGGTCGAGCGTCAGGTCGCCGAAGGTCATGGTCCGCGGGCCGCGGCGGCCCGTACGCCGGCCCAGGGCGCGGAGCCGGGCGACGAGCACGAGGTAGGAGAAGGGCTTGGACAGGAAGTCGTCGGCGCCGGTGTCCAGCGCCTCGGCCTCGTCGTACTCGCCGTCCTTCGCCGTGAGCATCAGGATCCCGGCCTCGTGGCCCGCCGCGCGCAGCCGTGAGCAGACCCGGTAGCCGTTGAGGCCGGGCAGCATGATGTCGAGGACGATGAGGTCGTAATCGTGCTCGGAGGCCATCCACAGCCCCTGGAGCCCGTCGTGGGCCACGTCCACCGAGAACCCCTCCGACTGGAGCCCGCGCTGCAGGGCCAGGGCCAGCCGTCGTTCGTCCTCCACCACCAGTACGCGCATGGGAACAGGGTCTCAGGCGCTCCGGCCGGGTCGCTGAAGAGGTCTTCAGGTGGCTTCAGGTGGGCTTCAGCAAGCGCTCCGCATGCTCGGGGCCGAGCCGGGTGAGGTGCCCGGGTGCATGAGGAGTGCCGGTATGTCTGAGTTCTACCCGCCGTCGGAACCGTCGGAGCAGTCCGGGCAGCCCGAGCCCGCCCAGGAGGGCAAGCCCGGCGGGCGCAAGCGCCTGGCCCGGGTGCTGCCCCGGGGCAAGGGCGTGCGCTGGGCTGCCGCGGGTGTGGCCGCAGTGGCGATCGTGGGCGGCGGGGCGGCGGCGGTCGCCGTGGCCGAGCACCACGAGCGGGCGGGCAAGGGCCACGGCGTCGAATGGGCCGAGGGTGATCACGAGGGCGGGCGCGGGCACGGCCGCGCCCACGAGGGCAAGGGGGAGCGCGAGGACGGCCCCGGCCGCGGCCGCGAGGGCAAGGGGGAGCGCATGGCCCACCGGCAGGGCGCTCCGACGGTGCGCGACGGCGCCGACCTGCCCGGGAACGCCCCGAAGCAGGCCCAGGCGCCCGCTCCGCTGCCCTCCCTGCCGATCGGGCAGGCCGCCGAGAAGGCCGCGGGCGCGGTCAGCGGGGGCAAGGTCGAGGCCCTGCGCCCGGTCGCCCAGGAGGGCGGCGGCAGCGCCTGGCTGGCGGTGGTCCTCGGCCCGGACGGCGTCCGGCACGCCGTGACCGTCTCGGGCTCCGACGGCACGGTCAGCGGGAACGTGGTCATGGACGGCCGCCAGGTCCGGTAGAGCCGTCCCCGCCCGCCGCCCGTGGCGCGCCCCCGAACCCGGGGGCCGCCGCGGGCGGCGGCGCCGTGCCCGTCCCGCCGCCCTGCCCGTCCCGCGCGCTGCGCGCAGAATGAAGGGGACGTTCTCCGCCCCGCTGCGGGGCGGACGGCAGAGGAGGCCGCCGGTGCTGCCGTCGGATCAGCCGGGGGAGGCACGGGCACACGGCCCGATCCTGTCCGAACCGGGATCGCTGCTGGAGCACGTGGCCGTGGCCGTCTTCGGCATGGACGGCGAGGGCCGGGTCTGTTACTGGGGCCCCGGCGCGCAGGACCTCTTCGGCCACGCGGCCACCGACATCCTCACCCGTCCCGCCGCCCTCCTCTTTCCCCCCGCCGACTCCGACCCGGCCTCCGCCTTCTCCGACCAGGCCTCCGCCGACCCCGCCCCCGGCCCGGCCGAACGCCTCGCCGAACGTGGCCGCACCCTCGGGTACTGGCGCGTCCGGCTGCCGGTCCTGCACCGGGACGGCTCCGTCTTCGACTGCGGGTTCCGCGTCTTCCCGGTGACCGGGACCGCCGACGGGACGTCCGGCGGCTCCGTGGTCATGGGCCTGGTCAGCAGGAGCGACGAGCTCGACCGCGTCAAGGCGAACCTCGCCTTCCTCGACGCCCTCTTCGAGACCTGCCCCATCGGCCTGGTCATGCTCGACGAGGACCTGCGCTACGTCCACGTCAACCAGGCGCTGGCCGACATGGACGGGATCCCCGCCCGCGACCACCTGGGCCGCGCGGCCACCGAGGTCATGACCACCTCCGACGGCGGCGAGTTCGCGCGCATGCTGCGCGCCGTCGCCGACGGGGGCAGCCCGCTGGTCGACACCCTGGTGGGACTGCGGACCTCGGGCCACCCCGACCGCGACCAGGTGCGTTCGTTCAGCCTCTTCCCGCTGAGCCGCGCGGTCGGCACCCGTTCCGGGGTGGGCGGACTGGTCGTGGACGTCACCGACCGGGAGCGGGCGCTCCTGGAGGCCACGGCCGCCCGTCGGCGCCTCGACCTGCTGGACCGGGCGGCCGCCCGGATCGGCACCACCCTCGACGTGGACACCACCGCCCGGGAACTGGTCGACGTCGCCGTCCCGGAGTTCTGTGACGGCTCGGTCGTCGAGCTGGTGGAGTGGATGGACCCCACCGAGGCCTTCGACCCGCGCCTGCCCCTCTTCACCCGCCGGATCGCCGCCCGGGCGACGCTGTCCCGGCCCGCCGTCGAACAGCTCGTCGGCCTCGAACACGTGAAGTACCCGCCCGGATCCAGCGTCCACCGGATGTTCGCCACCGGTCGCCCGCTCCTCGTCCCCGTGGACGAGGACTTCACCACCCGTACCATCGCGCACCCCGAGCGCGCCCGGGTGATCCTGGACAGCGGCCTGCTGAGCATCCTGATCGCCCCGCTCGTCGCCCGCGGCACCGTCCAGGGCATCGCCATGTTCGGCCGGTCCGCCGACCGTCCCGCCTTCCCCGAGCAGGACCTCAGCCTGGCCGGCGAACTCGCCTCCCGCGCCGCCCTGTGCCTGGACAACGCGCGCCTCTACAGCCAGGTCCAGGACATCGCCCTGACCCTGCAGCGCGCCCTGCTGCCCGACGCCCTGCAGCCCGGCCCCCACCTCACGGTCGCCCACCGCTACCTCCCCGGCAGCCGTGTCACCGAGGTCGGCGGCGACTGGTACGACGTGATCGGCCTGCCGGGGGACCGGGTCGCCCTGGTCGTCGGTGACGTCATGGGCCACGGCGTACCGGCCGCCGCGTCGATGGGGCGGCTGCGCATCACGGCCGAGGCGCTGGCCCGGCACGGCCCGGAGCCGCACGACCTGCTCACCGAGCTCGACCTCTGCGCCAGGGAGTCCGGCATCGAGCTGGCCACCTGCCTCTACGTGGCCTACGACCCCCACACCGGCGACGCCCGGATCGCCGGAGCCGGCCACCCCCCGCTCCTGGTGCGCCACCCCGACGGGGCCGTGGAGACCCTCGCCGACGCCATGGGAGTCCCCCTCGGGGTCGGCGGCGTGCCCTTCCGGACCATGCGGACCCACCTTCCCGACGGCGCCGTCCTCGCCCTGTACACCGACGGCCTGATCGAGGCGCGCGGCCGGGACATCGACGCCGGACTGGCCGCGCTGCGCGCCGAACTGAGCAGTGCGGAAGGCTCGTTGGAGGAGATGGCGGACCGCGTCCTGACGGCCCTGCTGCCCGCTGCGCCGACCGACGACACGGTTCTCGTCCTCGCCCGGATCCACGGCGCCACCCCGCCCCCGACCGGCTGAAGTCAAAGAATCTTGACATGGTGTCCCGGATCCTTGACACTCCCCATGTCTGGTTTTCTTGACACGGGAAAGAGGGGGTCCGCCGTGGCCGTCGAAGAGAAACGTTCGTGGATCATGCTGGTGGTCGCGGTGGTGTCGTACGCCGCCTACCTGTGCGCCGTACTGTCCCGGCCCGGGGGCGTCGCGCTGGAGCGGGCCCCCTACGCCGCCGCCCTGCTGTGGTCGGTCGGGCTCGCGATCGCCGTCACGATCGCCGCCAACATCGCCGTCGCCGCCACCTCCGGCGAGGAGGGCGCCGTCAAGGACCAGCGCGACCGGGAGATCCACCGCTTCGGCGAGTACGTCGGACAGTCCTTCGTGGTGATGGGCGCCGTGAGCGCCCTCTGCCTGGCCATGGCCGACGCGCCGACCTTCTGGATCGCCAACGCCGTCTACCTGGCCTTCGTCCTCTCCTCCCTGCTCAGCTCCACCGTCAAACTCGTCTCCTATCGCCTCGGCTTCCACCCGTGGTGAGGCCGACCCGGGTCACCAACACCATCAGGGCGCAGCGCTTCGCCCACGGCGAGATGACCCAGGCCGAACTCGCCCGCCACATCGGCGTCAGCCGCCAGACCGTGATCGCCATCGAACAGAGCCGCTACTCGCCCACCCTGGAGATGGCCTTCCAGATCGCCGCGGTGTTCCGCGTCCCGCTGGACCAGGTCTTCCAGTACTCCGCCACCACCCCCCTGCCCGATGGAGGCACCCCGTGAGAGCAGTGGTCCAGGACGTCTACGGACCGCCCGAGGTCCTGCGCGTCGAAGAAGTGGAACAGCCCGTCCCCGGCCCCGGCGAGGTCCTCCTGAAGGTCCACGCCGCCGGGGTCGACCAGGGCGTCTGGCACCTGATGGCGGGCCGCCCCCACCTGCTGCGCGTCCTGGGGTTCGGGCTGCGGGCCCCCAAGGCCCGGACGCCCGGCCAGGACGCCGCGGGCCGGGTGACGCAGGTGGGCCCCGGAGTGACCGGGCTGCGCCCCGGCGACGAGGTCTACGGGACCTGCGTCGGGGCCTTCGCCGAGTACGCCCTCGCCCGCGCCGACCGGCTGGCGCCGCGCCCGGCCCGGATCACCGCCGAACAGGCCGCGGCCGTGCCCGTCTCCGCCTGCACCGCCCTGCAGGCCCTGCGCGACCGCGGCCGGCTGGCGCCCGGCCGGAGCGTGCTCGTCCTCGGGGCGGCGGGCGGCGTCGGATCGTACGCCGTCCAGCTGGCCAAGGCCCTCGGCGCGGGCCGCGTCACCGGGACCTGCCGCCCCGCCAAGGAGGACCTGGTCCGCTCCCTCGGCGCCGACGAGGTCCTGGACCACACCCGCGAGGACCCCGTCGACGGCAGCCGCCGTTACGACCTCATCGTGGACACCGGCGGCAACCGGCCCCTCGGCCGGCTGCGCCGGGCCCTCACCCCGCGCGGCACCCTCGTGATCGTCGGGGGCGAGAGCGAGGGGAGCTGGATCGGCGGCACCGACCGGCAGCTGCGCGCCCAGCTGCTGTCCCCGTTCGTCCGCCACCGCCTGTGCGGACTGGCCGCCACGCCCCGCGCCGCCGACCTCGCCACCCTCGCCGAGCTGATCGACTCCGGCGCCGTGACCCCCGCCGTGGACCGCTCCTACCCCCTGGAGGAGGTCCCCGAGGCGATCCGCCACCTGCGCTCGGGCGGCGCGCGCGGCAAGCTCGTCATCCGGATCTGAACGGTCCGGCGGTCCCGGCGGTCCGGCGGTCCTCCGGGCCGTTGGGCCGCCGGCCCGGAGGAGCCGCGTCAGCGGGCCGCGGCGAGCGCGGCGGCGTCCGTCGCGTAGGGCGCGAAGCCGGCGTTGTTCTTGCAGCCGAGCTCCTCGAAGGTGCTGACCTTCGTCTGCGGGTCCGTGTAGGTCAGCCGGAACTTGCAGGCCCCCTTGATGTAGCGGCCCTTGACCCCGCCGGGGAAGTCGACCTCCTTGTTCCAGAGGTAGGGCGAGTTGTAGTTGTTGAGGCGGGCGGTGGCGTTCACGTCGATGCCGCCGGGCGCGTAGATCTCGTAGACCCAGCCGGTCTTCTCGCTGCCGTACGTGGCGAACTTCTGCGCCACCCACTTCTCGCAACTGGTGCTGAGGTGCGCGCTGTTCTGGCCGCCGCCCTTGACGATGTACTCGGCGAGCGGGGTCACCTGCTCGCCCCGGGGCGTGAAGCCGGTCCGGAAGATCTCGTCCACGGTCTCGCGGGTGTCGCCGCGCCACAGGGTGTTGACGTCCGTGCGCCACTGCCACCGCTCGGCCGCGGCGGCCTCGGCGACCGGGCCGGCCAGCGAGGGGTTGGTCGTCGTGCGCCACCAGTCCCAGGCGCGGTACTCCACCGTCGGCCCGCAGGGCGCGGTGAGCGGGTCGTCGTAGACGGCCGTGGCGGTGGCGGGGGAGACGGCTGCCGTGGCCGGGGAGACGGCGGCGGCGGAGCCGAGGGAGGCGAGGGAGACGGCGGCGAGCACCCGCAGAGCGGCCTGCAGCATGGTGAGGACCCATCAGTCGATCAATGTGACGGGCCCCTTTATAGGCGCGGGTGCCGGGTCGGGCCGGGGGCGGTGTGGCGGGTCCACCCACATGGGTGGATCAGTCGTACCGGCGAAAGGATCCGCCACCCCGGCCGCGAGCATCCCCGCCCCGCCCACCGCCGCCGCAGCGGGGTCAGGCGCCGCCGGCCGGCGCGTCCTGCGCCTCCAGCAGGCGGGCCGCCATCGCGCGCATCTCGATCTTGCGGATCTTCCCGGTGACGGTCATCGGGAACTCCTCCACGACGTGGACGTAGCGGGGGATCTTGAAGTGGGCGAGCCGCCCCGCGCAGTACGCGCGCACGGCCTGCGCGGTCAGCGGCTCGGCCCCCTCGCGCATCCGCACCCACGCCATCAGCTCCTCCCCGTACTTGGGGTCGGGCACCCCGATGACCTGGACGTCCAGGACGTCGGGGTGGGCGTGGAGGAACTCCTCGATCTCGCGCGGGTAGAGGTTCTCGCCGCCCCTGATCACCATGTCCTTGATCCGGCCGGTGATGCTCAGGTAGCCGTCCCCGTCCATGACCGCCAGGTCTCCGGTGTGCATCCAGCCCTCCGGGTCGACGGCCTCGGCGGTCTTCTCCGGCTCGCCCCAGTAGCCGAGCATGACCGAGTAGCCCCGGGTGCACAGCTCGCCCGGGGTGCCGCGGGGGACGGTCCGGCCCGACCGCGGGTCGACCACCTTGACCTCCAGGTGCGGGCCCACCCGGCCCACGGTGGAGACCCGGCGCTCGACGGAGTCGTCCACCCGGGTCTGCGTGGACACGGGGGAGGTCTCCGTCATGCCGTAGCAGATGGAGACCTCTGTCATCCCCATCCGCTCGATGACCTCGTTCATGACCTCCACCGGGCACGGTGATCCCGCCATGATCCCGGTGCGCAGGCTCGACAGGTCGTACCCGTCGAAGCCGGGGGCGGCCAGCTCGGCGATGAACATCGTGGGGACCCCGTACAGCGAGGTGCAGGCCTCCGCCTCCACCGCGGCCAGGGTCGCCGCCGGGTCGAAGGCCGGTGCGGGGATCACCATGGCCGCGCCGTGGCTGGTGCAGGCGAGGTTGCCCATCACCATCCCGAAGCAGTGGTAGAACGGGACGGGGATGCACACCCGGTCCCGCTCGTCGTACCCGCACAGCTCGCCGACGAAGAAGCCGTTGTTGAGGATGTTGTGGTGCGAGAGGGTGGCGCCCTTGGGGAAGCCCGTGGTGCCCGAGGTGTACTGGATGTTGATCGGGTCGTCCGGGCCCAGCGCCGCTCCTGCCCGCGCCAGCGCGTCCGGATCGGCCGCGCGCCCGCGCTCCACCAGCGACTCCCACTCGGGCCCGTCGAACAGGACGGTGAACTCCAGCCCCGGGCAGCGCGGCCGGACCTCCTCGATCATCGCCGCGTAGTCGGAGGTCTTGAAGCGCTCCGCCGCGACCAGCAGCCGGATGCCGGACTGGCCGAGCACGTACTCCAGCTCGTGGGAGCGGTACGCGGGGTTGACGGTGACCAGGATCGCCCCGATCTTCGCGGTGGCGTACTGCACCAGCGTCCACTCGGCGCGGTTGGGTGCCCAGATGCCGACCCGGTCGCCCTTGACGATCCCGAGGTCCAGCAGCCCGAGGGCGAGGGCGTCCACCTCGGCGGCCAGCTCCGCGTACGTCCACCGGCGGCCGGCGGCCACGTCCACGAGGGCGTCCCGGCCCGGGAAGCGCCGCACGGTCCGGTCGAGGTTGTCCCCGATCGTCTCGCGGAGCAGCGGGACCCCGGAACTCCCGGACGCACGACTCGACGCTACGGACACACGTACCTCCAGCACTCGCTGCGGCGATGACGGCCAACGCGCGCCGCCCATGATCCCCTCACGGCGGGCCGCAGCACCAGGGGTACGGGGGTGAGCCGAAGTGCGCGGCGTGGACATGTAATCGAGCAGGTGTTCGGGTGCGGGGGTAGGCTGGAACGATGCACGCACTCCAGGGCTCCCTCTTCGACCAGACCGACGAGATCCGGCTCGGACCGCTCTCGCCGGTGCGGCGGACCGTGCTGGGTGCCGGAGCCTGGGTCGACCGGCTCCCCGGCTGGCTCGCGGGCGCCGACGCCCTCTTCGAACGGCTCGCCGCCGACGTGCCCTGGCGCGCCGAGAGCCGGCAGATGTACGACCGCCGGGTGGAGGTGCCCCGGCTCCTGGCCTCCTACGGGGCCGGCGAGCCCCTCCCGCACCCCGTGCTCACCGAGGCCCGCGAGGCCCTCGGCCGCCACTACGCGGCCGAACTCGGCGAACCCTTCGTCACCGCCGGGCTCTGCCTCTACCGCGACGGCCGCGACAGCGTCGCCTGGCACGGCGACCGCACCGGCCGCTCCGCCACCGAGGACACCATGGTCGCGATCCTCTCCGTCGGCGACCCCCGCGACCTGGTGCTGCGCCCCCGCGACGGCGGCCCCACCCTGCTGCGGCTGCCGCTCGGTCACGGCGACCTCGTCGTGATGGGCGGCTCCTGCCAGCGCACCATGGAACACGCCGTCCCCAAGTCCGTCCGGGCCGTCGGCCCCCGGATCAGCATCCAGTTCCGCACCCGCGGCGTGATGTGAGCGGCGATGGCCGGCCGGGCGGTGTGCGGCTGGTGGGCGGGACTCCCGCCCGCCGCAGGCGGCGCGGTCATGGCCGCCGGCATCCTCTCCGTCGGCCTCCAGCTGACCGGCCACACCGGAGCCTCGCTGGCCGCGCTGGTCATCGCCGTCGTGCTCTGGCTCCTGCTCGCCGCCGACTTCGTCATCCGGTTGGCCGCCGACCGCGGCCGCTTCCGCGCCCAGGCCGACACCCCGGCCGCCCTGACCGCGGTCGCCGCCACGGCCGTGCTCGGCACCCGCCTGGCACAGCTCGGACTCCAAGGCCTGGCCGCCGCCCTGCTCCTCCTCTCCGCTGCGATCTGGCCCGGCCTGCTCTGCGCCGTCATGCGCCACTGGCACCACCGCATGCCCGGGGCCGCCTTCCTCGTGTGCGTCGCCACCCAGGGACTCGCCGTCCTGTCGGCCACCCTCGCCGCCGCGTACCGCCTCGACTGGCTGGACGGGGCCGCCCTGGCCTGCTTCTGCCTCGGCGCCCTGCTCTACCTCGTCGCCCTGCGCCACTTCGACTTCCACGAGGTGTGCGGCGGGGCAGGCGACCACTGGGTGGCGGGCGGCGCCCTGTCCATCACCGCCCTGGCCGGCGCCAAACTCACCGCCGCCCCCCTGTGGACGGGAACCGTCCACACCGCGCTGCGCACCGCCACCCTCGTGGCCCTGGCGGTCTCCCTCGGCTGGTACGCCGTCCTGCTCGCCGCCGAAGTCCGCAGCCCCCGTACGCACTACGACATCCGCCGCTGGTCCACCGTCTTCCCGCTCGGCATGACGGCCACCGCCTGCCTCTCCGCCGCCGGACCCACCGGCGTGCCCTGGCTGCGCCCCCTCGGCGAGGTGCTGCTCTGGATCGCGGTCGCCGCCTGGCTGCTCACCCTCGCGGCCTGGGCGGCGCAACCGCGCTGGCGCGGCCCCGGGCCGCTCAGTAGGGTCCGGGCATGGCCTACACGTTTCAGGTGACCATCGACTCCACCACACCGCACGCGCTCGCCGACTGGTGGGCCGAGGCCCTCGGCTGGGAAGTGGAACCGAGCGACGAGAAGTTCATCCGCGGCCTGATCGAGGCGGGCCACGCCACCGAAGAGGACACCACCACCCACCGCGGCACGCTCGTCTGGAAGGCCGGCGCCGGCATCCGCCACCCCGACGGGCTGGACCGCGCCCCCCGGGTGCTCTTCCAGTTCGTACTGGAGCCCAAGACCGTCAAGAACCGCGTCCACCTCGACGTCCGCACCGGCGAGGACGACCCCGAAGCCCTCGTCGAGCGCCTCCTGTCCAAGGGCGCCACCCGCCTCCACGAGGGCCGCCAGGGCCCCTTCGCCTGGACCACCCTCGCCGACCCGGAGGGCAACGAACTCTGCGTCTCGCACTAGTGGGACGTAGGCTGCGCCCGTGAACGTTATCCTCCTCGGCGCAACCGGAATGATCGGACGCGGAGTTCTGCGCGAGTGCCTGCGCGACGACTCCGTCACCCGGGTCCTCGCCATCGGCCGCACCCCGCTCGGGGTCACCCACCCCAAACTCCGCGAACACGTCGTACCCGACCCCTCGGACCTCTCCGGCCTCGCCGCCGAGCTGCCCGAGTACGACGCGTGCTTCTTCTGCCTGGGCGTCTCCTCCGTCGGCATGAAGGAGGAGGCCTACCGCCGCGTCACCTACGACCTCACCCTCGCCGTCGCCCGCCCCCTCGCCGCCGCCAACCCCCGCCTGACCTTCGTCTACGTCTCCGGCGAGGGCACCGACAGCACCGAGCGGGGCCGCTCCATGTGGGCCCGGGTCAAGGGCAGGACCGAGAACGACCTGCTCGCCCTGCCCTTCCGGGCCTACATGTTCCGCCCCGGCCTGGTCCAGCCCGTCAGCGGAATGCCCTCCAAGACCCTGCTCTACCGCGCCGCGTACGTGCTCACCGCACCGCTGTTCCCGCTCCTGCGCCGGTTCGCGCCGGACAAGGTGACCACCACCGAGGCCATCGGCCGCGCCATGATCGCCGTCGCCACCCCCGCGACCGCGCCCACCGACCCGATCCTGCGCCCCCGAGACATCAACCACATGGGCTCGCAACCCTCGTGACCAGTCATAATTGACTACCGGCCCACCCCTCCCGCACGTGAGAATGGACCATCTCGAACCGGGAGGAACCCATGAGCCAGGACCGCCTGACTCTGCACGACCTGCTGCCCGCACAGGAACTGGCGGCAGCCATCGACGCCGGGCACGTGACCCGCAAGCCACACCCCGAACTGCCGCTGTCCATCTACACGTACACGCGCACCGCGCAGTACGAGCAGATCTGGAACAGGGTCACCACGCGCTGCCGCGGCCTCGTCGCCGACGACACCACCGGAGCGGTCGTCGCCCTGCCCCTGCCGAAGTTCTTCAACGTCGGCGAGCACGAGCAGGGCCGGCCCTACGCGCCCGCCCTGCCCGACGAGCCGTTCGAGGTGTACGACAAGGTCGACGGCAGCCTCGCCGTGGTCTTCCACTACGCGGACCACTGGCGGGTCGCCTCCAAGGGATCCTTCATCAGCGCCCAGGCCACCTGGGGACAGCGGCGCCTCGACACCCGGGACACCGCGGCCCTCGTGCCCGGCGTGACCTACCTCGCCGAGATCCTCTACCCGCAGAACCGCATCGTCGTCGACTACGGCGACCGCCGGGACCTCGTCCTGCTCGCGGCCTACGGCCCGGACGGCACCGAGGTGCCGCTCGCCGAGGCGGCCGCGCACTGGCGGGACATCGGCTCGGTCGTCACCGTCTGGCCCGCCATGCCGCTCGCCGAACTCCTCGCGCTCACCGAGGCCAACGCCCTCCCCGGAGGGGAGCGGGCGAGCGGAACCGACGCCGAGGGCTTCGTCCTGCGCTTCGCCTCCGGAGTCCGCGCCAAGGCCAAGCTCGGCGAGTACGTACGCCTCCACCGGCTGCTCACCCGCGTCACCGAACGGGACATCTGGCGCAGCCACGGCGTGCAGCGCTTCGCCGCGCTGCCCGCCAAGCAGCTCGCCCAGGGCCTCAACTGCACCGTCGCGGACATCGAGGCCTGCGGCGGCAAGCCGCTCGACGAGCTCCTCCAGCAGGTCCCGGACGAGTTCGACGCCTGGGTGCGCGCAGTGATCGACCGCCTGGAGGAGGAGGCCGTACGGCGCGAGCGCGAGATCGACGGGGCCTTCGCCGCCGTGGCCCACCTGGCCGGCGACCGGGGCGCCTTCGCCCGCGCCGTACGGGAGGTCCCCGACGCCGCGCTGCGCCCCGCCCTCTTCCTGAGGCTCGACGGCCGCAGCACGGAGCTGGTCTCCTGGCGGGCCGTCCGCCCTGAGACCTCCGACCCCTACACCACCGACGAGGAGAACTGACCGGTGTCCGAAGAACAGCCCGCACTCCCCGTGGTCCACGTCATGACGGGATTGCCGGCCTCGGGCAAGACGACCGCCGCGCGCGCCCTCCAGGCGGAGGCCGGCGGGCGCATACGGCGGGTCAACCTCGACGACCTGCGCGCCATGCTCGACCTCCCCGACCCCGAGCGCGGCCGCTCGTACAAGCACGAGCAGACCGTCCTGGCCGTCCAGGACGCCGCGGTGATCGCGGCCGTCGAGGACGGTTTCGACGTGGTCGTCGACAACACGCACCTGACGCCCCACATCCCCAAGCGCCTCAAGGCGGCGGTCGCGGGGCGCGCGACCTTCGTCGTGCACGACTTCACCGACGTGCCGGTCGAGGAGTGCGTGGCGCGGGACGCCGCGCGGGAGCGGCAGGTGGGCGAGGAGATCATCCGCATCCTCGCGGACAAGCACCAGCGGTCCCGCAAGGGCGGCTGGAGGCTCACCGCGGAGTGGCTCAACGACCAGCCCCCGGTCGCACCGTACGTGGCCGACCCGGCGCTGCCCGCCGCCGTGATGTGCGACATCGACGGAACGCTCGCGCTGACCGGCGACCGGCACGTCTACGACTTCACCCGCTGTGGCCTCGACCTGCTCAACGAGCCGGTGCGGTACGCGCTGGAGGCCTTCAAGCGGGCCGGGCAGGACACCGTCGTACTGCTCTCCGGACGCAGCGAGGACCACCGTGCGGAGACGGAGGAGTGGCTGGCACGGCACGAGGTGCCGTACGACGAGCTGTGGATGCGCGCGTCCGGGGACCAGCGCCGCGACGACGTGGTGAAGGCCGAACTCTTCGACGCGCACGTCCGCCACCGCTACGCCGTCCGCGTCTCCCTCGACGACCGCGACCGGGTGGTCGCCGTCTGGCGCCGGATGGGCCTGCCCACGTGGCAGGTCAACTACGGGGACTTCTGAGCGCGGTGCGGACCCTGTTGATCGTGGACGCCGCCAACGTCGTGGGGTCCGTGCCCGACGGCTGGTGGCGGGACCGGCGCGGGGCCGCGGAGCGGCTGCGCGACCGGCTCGCGCTGCGCGGGGCGGGGGAGGAGATCGTCCTGGTGGTCGAGGGGGCCGCCCGCGGCGTCGCGTCCGTGCCCGGCGTACGGGTCGACGCGGCGCCCGGCAGTGGCGACGACCGGATCGTGGAGCTGGTCGCGGCCGCCGCCGGGCGGGCCTGCGTGGTGGTCACGGCGGACCGGGGACTGCGGGAACGGGTGCGGGCGTACGGCGCCGAGTGCGCGGGGCCCCGTACCGTACGCCCGGGGGAGTGACCCGGAAGGTCAGCGGCACCACTTCACGGGGGTGATGTCCTTGACGTAACGGGCCGACACCCAGGCCTGCTTGTACTCGGCGCGGTGCGTGCGGACGCGGTCGTCGCCGCTGCCCTCGGCGCCGTCCTCCACGCCGCCGTCCGTGCCCTCCTCCATGGCGTCCCCGGGACGGCCGATGCCGTCCGCGGGCTCCTTGCCGTCCTTGCGCTGGTCCAGCAGGTACCAGATGTTGTTGCCGTCGACCCGCTCACCGCGCTTCTTGCACTCGATGGCGAGCTTCTCGTGCGGGTGCACCTTGCCGACGACCTTCGCGTGCGTGCTCGGGTAGCTGCGGACCTTGAGCGGTCCGCGCGAGATGACCTTGCCCAGCGCGTGCTTGGGCTTGGGGTAGACGCCGGGCTCGTCGTACAGGGGGCCGTCGTCGGCCGCGTGCGTCCGGGCCGGGCCGTCGTCCATCGGGCCCTGGTCCGCGACGGCCGCACCCGCACCCGTCAGGCCGAGCACCAGGCTTCCGGCGGAGAGGGCGAGGACGATCCTGGTGGGCTTCAGCATGAGCCGACTCCTCTACGAAGACTTCCGCCCGGCCCGCGCGATGCGGCCGGGGCGGCAACCTGGCGGCTGCCAGGGACGACTATGGCGGCGGTGGCTCACGGGGCTCCCGCGACGCACCGCCCGATAGCCCGATTTGCCCAACGGTCGGCGCGACCCTCTCGTCCTCGGTCCTCTCGTCCTCGGTCCTCGGGTTCACGGTGCTGCCCGGTGCCCGGCGCGTCCCCGTACATCTTGATCACGTCGTTGATGAAGTGCCGTGTCTCGGACGGGCTGAGCGCCTGCGCCTGAAGGTGGTCGTACATGATCTGGTACATGCGCTGGTCGGAGTGCTTCTCCACGTACAGGTCGCCGGTGAAGCGCTCCAGGTAGACGACCCCCGTGTCGGTGTCGGGGAACGTGAGGGTGGAGAACTGTCCCGTGAGCCCCGGGTGGGCGCCGGCGCTGTGCGGGAGGACCTGCACGGTGATGTGCGGCTGTGCGCCGAGGGCGTTCAGGTGCTCCAGTTGTTCGCGCATGACGTCGCGGTCGCCGATGGTGCGGTGCAGCACGGATTCGTCCAGGACGGTCCATAAGCGGAGCGGCCGGGCGGGGTGGTGGGCGCGGTGCTGGCGCCGCAGCCGCACGTCCAGACGGACCGCGGCCTGCTCGGTAGCGGGACAGGGGACGGTCGCCGCGATGACCGCGGCCGCGTACGCGCGGGTCTGGAGCAGCCCGGGGATGACCAGCGGCTCGTAGGAGTGGATGGCGACGGCCTCCGTCTCCAGGCCGATGTACACGCCGTAGGGAACGTCCCCGCAGGCGACCCACCAGCCCTGCCGGGCCGATTCCCTCGCCATGCGCATGAGCGAGTCGATGACCTCGAGGTCGGTGACTCCGTAGAGCCGGCACAGATCGCGCACGTCACGCGGATTGATGGGGCGGCGGCCGGTCTCGATGAGGCTGATCTTGGGCTGGGACACGAGCAGATGCCTGGCCACCTGCACGGACGTCATTCCCGCTGCCCGGCGGAGCCGGCGAAGCTCGGCGCCGAGGCGGCGCCTTCTCACCGTGGGACTTCCGTTCGCCGTCACCGGCGGGCACCTCCAGCTCAAGGACCTCACGCGGGCCCCGTCGCCCCACGGCCGATATCGGCAAACGAATTCTGCATAACCGGCCCGACCTACAGCGCATCCGCACGGCGACACCACCTGTTCGGACTACGGCGGGAGGCGCGCGTGTCTCTTTTCCGGTAATGCGGTGGCGGGGGGTGGCGTGGGGTGGCGTGAACCCGGTCGCCGTGGCGTCCGCCCCGCAGCGGTGCTGCGGGGCACGGCCGGGGGGGGTCAGGAGGTGCCGGAGATCCACCGTCGGACGGTCGCGTGGGTGACGTCGTCGAGCGCGGAGAGGACTTCGATGGCACGGAGGTCGGCGGCGAGCGGCCGGATGCCGGCGGCGGTCAGGCAGGCGTACAGGTCGAGGCGTCGGCGTTCTTCGGGACCCGGGCCGCGCGGAGGCGGCCCGGAGCCGGGTAACGACCCACGGGCACCCGTTTCCCCGGAGTCCGGCAAGCCCCGCATGCCCGGGAACCGGTAGGGGTCCAGCTTCCTTCGGGGCAGCCACGGGATGGGGGACGAACGCTGCCACGCCTTCATGCGAGAACCTCCGTGCGTGTGTCACTTGTGGCGGTGGAACGGCGGAGTGCCCGTGCGGCACGGCACGGCTCCGGCGGCCGGCCGGGTGTCCTCGGCCGGGCCGGGGTTCACCGTTGCTGGTCCCGCAGGGCGCGGGCCCCGGCCGCGATGACCTCGGCGAGCCGGTTGGCCAGGTCCGTGCTGCACCCTCCGAGCCGGACGAGGCCACGGCAGCCCACCGGTCCGTCGTTGCTGAGCGAGGGCAGGACCAGGCCGGCGAGGGCCAGTGCGGCCTTGAGGTTGGTGACTGCTGCCTCACCGGCCTGGTACGCGGCGTCCTGCTTGCGCTCGTACCGGATTCGTTCGGCGCGGGTGAGATCGTGGACCACGGTGCTGTCCTTTCGCGGTGGACGGGGGAACGGCACGCTGAAGCGCGTTGCCGGTCGCGATGGTTCGGACCCGTTGGGATGGGAGCGTGCGCAGCCCGTGACCTATCGGATGGGTCTTCGTTCCTGAGATGGCAGTGATCATGTTCGTGGGGATCCGGGAAGGACCGATGTCCGAGAGGTTGGCGATACCCGGCTGCCGTGCGCGGCGGTCCTACGGCGCCGCGCTCAGCGGAGCCTCGCCGCGGATCCGCGTCACGACTCGTAGCGGAACCGGTAGCCGGGGGCGGAACGGCCGTCGGCCTTGTGATCCGCGACCGGGTAGTCGGGAAGCGGCGTACCCGGGCTGCCCGGCGTGGCCGGGGGCCGCAGCGGGGCGGGTGTCCGGGGGCGCTGGCGGTGGCGGGCGGCGGGGTGGCGGGGAGGTCGTGTGAGGGTGATCTGGCGGACGAGTTGCTGGAAGCAGGCCAGTGCCGCGATGGGGGGAAGGGTGGCCGCCGCCTGCGCGGCGAACGTCCGGGGAGCCTGGGCCACGCACAGCAGGGTGGCGAGGGTGGAGAACAAGAGGACGATGGACCAGGAGTGGATGGCGCGCCGCTGGTGCAGGGCGGCCCGGAGGATGGACAGCGAGGCGACCATCCAGGGCCCGCAGATCAGCAGGGGCCACCAGATGACGATGTCGTGCGCGGTGCGCGGTCCTGCGGTCTGGCGCAGGGCGTCCGAGATGGCCAGGCCGCTGAAGACGCTCACCACGGCGGCGATCAGCGCGACCAGCAGGGCGGAGAACAGGCTGCCCGTCCGGAAGAGGGTCAGTATCGGCGCCCTCGGGTCCCTCGGCGCCTTCGGTGCCTTCGTCGCGACGCGGCGGTGCCCGTGGGGGGCCTCCGGGCGCGGTCCGACGTACAGGGCCTGGGCCGGTCCGGTGGCGAGGCCGGTGGCGATCGTGTCACCGGTTTCGTCGAGTCCGATCGGGCCGAGCTGCTCCGCCTGCCTCCTTCCCCCGGCCTCCTGCAGCAGGTAGGCCAGCTCCTCCGCCGGATCCCACGTGTAGTTCACCTCGTCCAGCCCGCCCAGCGGTTGCCTGAGAGCCGCCTGCTGTTCCATGTCCGGGCCGGGGTGGAACAGGGGCACGTCCGGCAGCCCGTGGAATCCGCTGCCGTCGGGATGGCCGTACTCATACAAGGGAGTTCCGCCCGGAGCGCTCACCGGCGGACGGTTCGACCACTGCCGCCTCTTGGAACCGTCGGGTGAAGTCGTTCTCGATCGCGCTCATCGCCTCCAGGAAGTCCTCGAAGATCGAGGACGAGTAGTGGAGGTCGACGTCCTTGCCGTCGCGGTGCAACGTCGCGCCCTCGTGCATCGCCCAGCCTGCCGAGACCGCGGTGTAGGTCCAATTCCCCACCCTCGTGCCGTCGGCGTGAACACTGCGCCCATCGCCTTCCGGCACCCGCGGAAAAATTGCCGAGTGGTTTGCTTTTGTCATAGTCCACCCAACGCTCCGGGCGCCGGGGAGGATGTGCTCCATGCAGGTGAGGGTGGCGGAGCGGGCGGGGATTGACCGGTGTCTTTATCGGTTCTACACATGCGCGCAGCGCATCGGGCCGGCCGTCCGCACCCCTTGTGAGCTGCGGTTCTTCCGGTCGGCCGCAGGAGGGGCCGCATGATCGGGTGCGGCCGCGGTGGTGCGGCCCGGCGTCCGCGCCCGGTCGCCGGGCCGGCCGAGGACGCGCACTCGGCAGCTGCCGCGGCGCTCGATTTCCGCTGCGCGCCCCCACTCGGCCGGAGCCCGCGCGGCGTGTCGCGCCGCTCGTCCACGGATGACTGCAATCGGCTGACAGGGCGCAACTCGTCATATGCCGCTGCGTTATGTCGAGGTGTCACCGGGAGCCACCGGTGGCGGCACCTCCATCTCCGTCATGGAAAGGAACAGCTGTGACAGACGCCCTCCTGTGGATCGGGCTGATCTGCGCCGCGCTGGGTACGGCCATCACCGCTTGGACGTCATCAGGGGTGGGCCGTATGCACTACACGGACAGCCGGGAGCTACGCCGCGCGCAATGTTTCAAGGACGTCCTGTCCCGGCACGTGGACGAACTGCACCCCGGGTACGGCAGCGTGGCGGAAGCCCCGCCGGCGATCACGTACGGGATCTGCCGGGGCCCTTGTGATGTGACGGCGCCGGGGGGCGGGCCGTGCCGGCCTCCTTCGGTCCCGCAGCAGCCGCAGGGACGGGACGTCGCGGGTTCGCTGTGATCAGGCCGACGGCACGGGCCGCGTCGAACACGTCGACGGAGCGCCCCGCGGCGCGTCCCGCGTGCGGGCGGCCGGGGCCGGGGCCAGAGTGGGGCGCATGGGTATCGAAGACTACGGCGGCGGGCCCGGCGCCCAGCAGACCGGTGTACTGGTCGTGACCACCAACGACGTTCCCGGCTACCGGGTGGAGCAGGTCATCGGGGAGGTGTTCGGGCTGACCGTCCGCTCCCGGCACCTCGGCAGCCAGATCGGCGCGGGCCTGAAGTCCATGATCGGCGGTGAGCTGAAGGGCCTCACCAAGACCCTCGTGCAGACCCGCAACCAGGCCATGGAACGCCTCATCGAGCAGGCCAAGGCGCGGGGCGCGAACGCGGTGCTGATGATGCGCTTCGACGTGACGGACGCCGCCGACGTCGGGACCGAGGTGTGCGCCTACGGCACGGCCGTGGTCCTGGTGCCCGCCTCGGGCTGAGCCGCTCGCCGAACCTGCCTCCGGCCACCGGGCCCCCTGGGTACGGTGGCACCCCGGGCCGGGGAACGGACGAGGAGGGGTCATGGACCGACGCGAGTCAGCGGCAGAGGTGTTCGACGCGCTGGGGGAGCGCTACGAGGAACTGTTCGGCGAGGTGCCCGGACAGATCGAGGCCCTCGACTGGCTCGCGGCCCGCCTGCCCCGCGGGGCGCGGGTGCTGGACGTGGGCAGCGGCACCGGCCGCCCCACCGCCGACCGGCTCGTCCGGGCCGGCTGCGAGGTCACCGGGATCGACGTCTCTGCGGCCATGGTCGAGACGGCCCGTGCCCGGGTACCCGGAGCCCGCTTCGAGCAGGCCGACGTGCGCACGTACGCCCCGCCCGGCCCGCACGGGTACGACGCGGTGTGCTCCTTCTTCCCGCTGCTGGTCATGGACCAGCCGGAGGTGGCCGAGGCCCTGGAGCGGATGGCGTCCTGGGTCGCCCCCGGCGGCTACCTCGTGCTGGCCACGGTGCCCGGCGACATCCGCGGCCTCGACATCGAGTGGATGGGCCACCGGGTGACCGTCAGCAGTCTCTCCACGCAACAGCACCTGGACCGGCTCGCCGGCGCGGGCCTGGAGGTACTGCGCCACCACACCGCGTCCTTCCTGCCCGCCGATCCCCTCGCCGGTCCCGAGGAACACCTCTTCTGCTACGCCCACAGGCCCGCCTGATCTCCCGTCCGGCGGCCGGGCGGGCCCGTGAGGGGCGGGCGGATCAGCCCCGGGCGTCCCCGCCGCGCAGCCCGAGCGCCAGCCCGGCGATCACCACCACCAGGCCCAGCCACACCGCCGGGCCGGGTGTCCCGCCGCCGAGCACCCCCGCGCCCGCCGCCGCGAGCGGCGCGACCCCCGCCAGCAGCCCGGCCCGGCCGGAGCCCACGGCCGCCACCGTCCGGTACCAGAGCACGAAGGCCACCGCCGTCACCAGCACCGCCAGGTACCCGACCGCCGCCCACTGCCCGGCCGTGAGCGACCCCAGCCCGGCCGCGACGGCCGCCGGTCCGGAGGCGGGCTGCCCCGTGAACACCGCGAGTCCCGCCAGCATCACCGCCCCCAGCCACACCGCGTGCACGGACACCCCCCACGCGCCGTGACGCCCCAGCACCGGCACCGCCAGCAGGGTGAAGCCCGCCTCGCAGGCCAGTGCCAGCGCGGCCCACCCCACCCCGGCGGCATCGGTGCGCCCGGTCCCCTCGACCAGGACCGCCCCCGCCACCACGACCGGCGCCGCCAGCAGCACCCGGCGGCTGGGCCGACGTCCCTCCAGCAACGGGCCGACGAGCCCGAGCAGGATCGGTACGCAGGCCACGGCGACGGCGATCACCGCGGGCTCGGCGTGGGCGACACCCCGCACGACGGCCACGTTGAACAGCACCAGGCCCGTCGCCGCGATCCCGGCCAGCCACAGCCACTCCCGCCCCCGGGGTCGTACCAGCGGCACCCGCGCGACCCGCGCGAGGGCCACCAGGATCAGGGCGGCGGCCGCGTACCGGACCGCCTGCGAGGCGAACAGCGGGGCCCCGACCAGGGACCGGGAGACGGTGACGCTGCTGCCGACCAGGGCCATGCCGATGACGCCGGGAACCAGGTCGCGCGGGGAGACGGAGGGCACCGTCGCCACGGACGGTGCGGTGGAGGTCGCGGTGGTGTTCATACGGTCCAGCCTGAGGGCACAATGGTCCGGTGAGCAGGTCCAAAGAAGGCGCCTTCGAGGGGTCCAAAAGCGGCTCCGACTTCCTCCAGCTCGACATCGGGCAGGCCCCGCCAGGCGGCCGCACCGCCTGGCTCGCCGACCGCCTGCGCGCCGCCATCGCCGACGGCACCCTGCCCGTCGGCAGCCGGCTGCCCGCCGGCCGGGTCCTCGCCGCCGAACTCCGGGTCTCCCGCGGCCTGGTGACCGAGGCCTACCAGCGCCTCGCCGAGACCGGCCAGGTGGCCGGCCGCGGCCGGGGCGGCACCGTGGTCGTCGCCGCACCGCCCCAGGAGGCCGCGGCCCCACCCGCCACGCTCCCGGACGCCGTTTCCCGCGGCGGGCTCGTGGACGCGCTGCGCGCCGTGCCCTGCCGGATCGACCTCTCGCCCGGCGTGCCCGATCTCGCCGCCTTCCCGCGCACCGCATGGCTCCAGGCCGAGCGCCGGGTCCTCGCCGCCCTCACCCCCGCCGACTTCGGCTACGGAGACCCCCAGGGCGCCCCCGCCCTGCGCGCGGCGGTCGCCGGCTGGCTCGCCCGCAACCGGGGGATCCGCGCGGACCCCGCCGAGGTCGTCGTGGTCGCGGGGGTCGCCCAGGCCCTCTGGCTGCTCGCACAGGTACTGCCCGCGCGCGGCGTGCGCCGGGTCGCGGTGGAGGACCCCGGCTCGCTCGGAGCGCGCCGGCAGCTGGAGTTCGCCGGGCTGGACACCGTAGGCGTACCCGTGGACGAGGGCGGGCTGGACGTGGCCGCGCTACGGGCCGCCGGGGCGCGGGCCGTGCTGCTGACCCCGGCGCACCAGTTCCCGACCGGCGTCGTCCTCGACGGCGAGCGCCGCCGCGAGCTGCTGGACTGGGCCGCCGCCGGGGGAGTGGTCATCGAGGACGACTACGACGCCGAACACCGCTACGACCGCGCCCCCGTACCCGCCCTGCGGGCGCTGCTCCCCGAGGCCGTCTGCTACGCCGGAAGCGTGTCCAAACTGCTCGCCCCCGCCCTCCGGCTCGGCTGGCTGCTCGTCCCGCCGGGCCTGCGGGAGGAGGTCGTCGCCGCCAAGCGTTACGCCGACCTCGGCAACCCCGTCCTCGCCCAGCTCGTCCTCGCCCGCCTGATGGACTCCGGCGAACTCGAACGCCACCTGCGCCACCTGCGCCGCCGCCACCGAAGCCGCCGCGACGCGATGCTGCGCGCCGTCGCCGGCCTGCTGCCCGGCGCCCGCGTCCACGGGGCGGCCGCCGGCCTGCACCTGATGGTCACCTTCGACGGCGCCTCCTTCGACGACACCGCCCTGGCCTCGGCCGCCCTCGTCCTCGGCGTCAAGGCCCACCCGCTGTCCTGGCACCGGCTGCGCCCGGGCCCGCCCGGCCTGGTCCTGGGCTACGCGGCCGGACCGGCGGGCGAGATCGAGGAGGGCATCGCCCTGCTGGGCCGGGCCCTGCGCGGACTGACGGACAACGGCCGCCGGAATCCGCGGGGTTGACCCCATCCGCACCCGGTGCGCGGCATGGACAGCGGTGCCGCGCGACGGCGGGGAAAAGTTTTTCGGGAACGGCGGCAACCGATCCGGGACTCGCACGTCGTGGAGGGGTGAAGGGCGAAGTTCCGAGCCCTCGACCCGACCGTGGAGAACCAGAGTGAAGAACCTGAAGCGCGTTCCCCTGTCCGCCCGCCGCGCCGCCGTCGTCGCGGCCGCCGCGGCGGTCGTCGCCCTCGGCGGCCCGGCCTTCGCCTCCGAGGGGTCCTCTTCCGGGGCGGCGGCACCCACCGTCACCACGAGCGCGGCGCCGAGCCCCGTCCCGAGCGCGCCGGGCGGCAAGCCGTCCGCCGTTCCGAGCCAGCCCGCGGGCGGTCAGCCGTCCGCCGTTCCGAGCCAGCCCGGCAACGGTCAGCCCAGCGTCTCCCCGAGCCACTCGGCCGGCGCGAAGCCGACCCCCGTGCCGTCGTCGCCCGCGGGTGGTGGCTCGGGCTCCGCCGAGCCCTCCGCCGCACCCGGCGGATCCGAGCTCGCTCATACTGGCTCTTCCGGGACCACCGTCGCACTCGCCGCCGGAGCCGCCGGGCTCGTCGCCGTCGGGGCCGGAGCCCTGTACACCGTGCGGCGGCGCACCAGCAGCTGAGGACACCCGTGCTCGACCTCGCACCATCCATCAGCCCCCTCACGCCCGGGTTCGCCCGGGCGTGGCGGGGCTTGTGGTGGTGGCTCTCACGCCGCGAGCGGTCCGCGCCGCCGGCGGCCGGGCCCGACGCCCGCCCGAACGCGTCCCGGTACGCGTACACCTACGGCCACGCCCACCCCCTCGGCCCGCACACCGACGGGGACGCACCCCCGCGCCCACCGACCGTCTCCGAGCTCTACCACGCGCACCGCCTCGCCATGGTGCGCCTGGCGGTGCTCCTCGTCGACGACCCGGGCACCGCCGAGGACGTCGTGCAGGACGCCTTCACCGCCCTGTACCGCCGCTACGGGGAGGAGATCGCGGAGGTGGACAACGCCCTGGGCTACCTGCGCACCGCCGTCGTGAACACCTCGCGCTCGGTGCTGCGCCGCCGCCGCACCGCCAGGGCCTGGATCCCGCCGGTGACCGCCGACGTCCCCTCGGCCGAGGCCTCCGTCGTCCTGGGGGAGGCCCACCGCGAGGTGCTCACCGCGTTGCGCGGGCTGACGCCGCGCCGCCGCGAGGTCCTGGTGCTGCGCTACTGGGCCGACCTCAGCGAGGCGGAGATAGCCGACACCCTCGGCATCAGCCGCGGTGCGGTGAAGTCCAACGCGAGCCGCGCGCTGGACGCACTCGAACGGATTCTGGAGGGACGGGTATGACCTGCGTTACGGGTACCACGCCCGAGGGCGAACGCCCCGTGGAGCGGCTCCTGCGCGAGGCCCTGACGGCCCGCGCGCAGGAGATCACGGTCGTCACGCTGCGCCCCGCCGACCCGCCGGGACCCCACCTGCGCCGGCTGTCCCTGCGCACCCCCTGGGTGCGGCGCTCGGCATGGACCCTGGCGGGCCTGTCCGGCCTGGCGGCGGCGGCCCTCGCCGGGTTCCTGCTGCTCGGGCCCGACCCGGCCGCGCCCCGGCCGGTGCCGCCCGCCTCGCCGCCCGAGTTCACCTCGCCGACGCCCTCTGGTTCCCCGCGGCCGAGCGCGCCCCCCTCGGCCTCCGTTTCGCCGCCGCCGACGACACCCACGCCGTCGCGGCCCCCGTCCGCCGGTCCCGCGGCCGGCGCGACCCCGTCGCGAGCGCCCCGCACGGCCCCGCCGACCGCACCCGCGGGCGGGGAGCCGGGCACGGGCTCCGGCACGGTCTCCGCCTACCCGTCCGCTCCCCGCACCGTGGGCAGCACGCCGTCCCCGACCCCGCCGGGCAACTAGCCGGAGGCCGTTCCCGTACCGATCATGGAGTCTGCCGATCGAACGGGCGTCTCGATCGGGTGATCGCGGGCGCTGCCCGGCACGAGAGCAGGGCCTGGCGGTATAGGGGGCAAATCCGGGGGAGCGGACGGCCGCGTGCTGTTACGGTCGGGCGCTATGAGCTGGCTCCCCGAGAACTTCGTCCATCCCGTCCTGGTACCGCTGCCGGGCGGTGATCATCACCTGCGGCCGATCCGGGAGGCGGACGCCCCGCTCGACTATCCGGCTGTGATGGGTTCGCGCGAGCGGCTGTGGGCCATGTTCGGCCCGGCCTGGGGCTGGCCCGCGGCCACCCTGACCTACGAGGCCGACCGGACCGACCTGGCGCGGCACGAGAAGGAGATCGCCGCACACCAGTCCTTCAACTACGCGCTGCTCGACGCGGCGGAGACGGCTCTGCTCGGCTGCGTCTACATCGACCCGCCGGAGAAGGCCGGCGCGGACGGCGAGATCTCCTGGTGGGTGGTGGACGAGCTGGTGGACAGCAAGGTCGAGCAGGCCTTCGACGAGCTGGTGCCGCAGTGGATCGCCGCCGACTGGCCGTTCGAGCAGCCGCGCTTTCTCGGCCGAGGGATCTCCTGGTCGGACTGGCTCGCCCTGCCGGATCACCCCGACGCGTAGGTTCCGGGCATGAGAACAGGGCCTCTTGGCAGCTCGGTAGGCGTCTGCGCCGACGAGTTCTCCCAGAGGCCCTGTTGTCGCAGTGCTACGCCCTCGTCCAGGCTGGGTCCAGTCCACCCGTCCGTCACGGAGACGGGGTCTGGGCCCGGGTGTTCTCGACCGCCGCTACCAGGGGGGCCAGTTCCGGCCTGAGTGCCGCCTCGTCGAGGGCTTCGCGCAGGGCCGTGTCGTTCGTGGGGCGGGCCTCGGCCAGGAGGGCCAGGCCCGCCTCGCTCACATCGGTGTAGATGCCCCGGCGGTCGGTGTCGCAGATGTAGCGGTTCAGCAGTCCGCGGTCCTCCAGCCTGCTGACCAGCCGGGTCGTCGCGCTCTGGCTGAGCACCACCGACTCCGCCACCTGGTGCATCCGCAGGTGGCCCCCCGGACCGCTGTGCTGCCGGCTGAGCACGTCCAGCAGCGAGTACTCGCGCACGCTCAGTCCGTGCCCGCTCTGAAGCGCCCGCTCGATGTGCGCCTCGATCCGGCCGTGCAGGAGGGAGAGGGCGCACCAGCCCTGGGCGAGGCCCGTGAGTGCGCTGTCCGTGGCCGTCATGGGCTCCTCCGTCTGGTGTGCCGTGCGTACCGCCAGGATAGGCCACCCCCGCAATAGCCCGCGTTTGCAAATATCCCGCGTCTGCAATTAATGTGGACGAAGGCAAGCGGCGAACGCAACATCATGTGGTCCGTGCGCCCCCCGTACCCCCCACCCCCTGAAGGGCACCTCCTCATGCCTCTCGCCCTCCTCGCCCTCGCCATCGGGGCCTTCGGGATCGGCACCACCGAGTTCGTGATCATGGGCCTGCTCCCCGAGGTCGCCGCCGGCTACGGCGTCTCCATCCCGACCGCCGGCTTCCTGGTCACCGGCTACGCCCTCGGCGTCGTCCTCGGTGCCCCACTGATGACCGTCCTCGGCACCCGCGTACCCCGCAAGCGCATGCTGATGCTGCTCATGGGCCTCTTCGTCGCGGGCAACGTGCTCTCGGCACTCGCCCCCGCCTTCGGCGTCATGCTCGCCGGGCGCGTGGTCGCCTCCCTCGCCCACGGTGCCTTCTTCGGCATCGGCGCGGTCGTCGCCGCCGGACTCGTCGCCCCCGACCGGAAGGCCGGCGCGATCGCGATGATGTTCACCGGCCTGACCGTGGCGAACGTCGTCGGCGTCCCGCTCGGCACCCTCGTCGGGCAGACCCTCGGCTGGCGCGTCACCTTCCTGGTCGTCGCCGCGCTCGGGGTGATCGGCCTGCTCGGCATCGCCCGGCTGGTCCCCGACCTCCCCCGCCCCGAAGGGGTCCGCATCCGCCACGAGCTGGCCGCCTTCCGCAACGTCCAGGTGCTGCTCGCGATGGGCATGACCGTCCTCGGCTTCGGCGGGGTGTTCGCCGCCATCACCTACATCACCCCGATGATGACCAACGTCGCCGGCTTCGCCGACACCTCCGTCACCTGGCTGCTCGTCCTCCTCGGCCTGGGCATGGTCGCGGGCAACCTGGTCGGAGGCCGGTTCGCCGACCGCGCCCTGATGCCGATGCTGTACACGTCCCTGGGCGCGCTGGCCGTCGTACTGGCCCTGTTCACCCTCACCGCCCACACCAGGACCGGCGCCGCCGTCACCCTCTTCCTCATCGGCGCCCTCGGCTTCGCGACCGTGCCCCCGCTGCAGAAGCGGGTCCTCGACCAGGCCGCCGGAGCCCCCACCCTGGCCTCCGCCGTCAACATCGGCGCCTTCAACCTCGGCAACGCCCTCGCCGCCTGGCTCGGCGGCCTCGTGATCGCCGCCGGCCTCGGCTGGACCGCCCCGAACTGGGTCGGCGCGGCACTCGCCGCCTCCGCCCTCGTCCTCGCCCTCGTCTCCGGAGCGCTGGAGCGCCGTACGGGACGAGCGGCGACCGCGAGCCGGACCGCCGCCGCCGGGGCCCCCGCCCCCACAACCTCCGCCGCCACCCCCGCCCACCACTGATCGCCCTCCCAGGAGCACCGCCATGTCCCGTACCGCCACCGCCCCCCGCACCGCGGTCGCCCCGCTGACCACCGCGGACGCCGAACTGCTCGTCGCCACGGCCACGGCCGCCGCCGAGGCCGCCGGGGTCACGGTCAGCGTCACCGTCCTGGACGCGGGCGGCCACCCGCTGGCCTTCCGCCGCGACGACCGGGCCGTCCTGATCTCCGGCGAGACCAGCACCCGCAAGGCGTTCACCGCCCTCCAGCTGAACGCCCCCACGGCCGACCTCGTCGAAGCCGTCCAGCCCGGCGGCCCCTTCCACACCCTGCCCACCGCCCTCGACCGGCCGCTGCTCTTCATCGCCGGCGGGCTGCCCGTCCACCGCGACGGCCGCCTCGTCGGGGCCATCGGTGTCGGCGGCGGGGCCCCCGCACAGGACCACGGCTTCGCCGCCGAGGCCATCGACGCCCTGGGCTGAGCCCCCGGCCCGGCCCCGGGTCGCGCCCCCGTGTCCCCCGTGCCAGGTTGGTACGGGGGACACGGCGGCAGGACGGGTGTGACATGCGGCAGCGGACGAGGCGGCTCCGGCGGGGCCGGACCCTGGCGACGGCGGCGGCCGCCGCGCTGGTCACCCTCGCGGTGCCCGCCTGTTCCGCCGGAGCCCAGCCGTCCGGGACCGGCCCCCGGAGCGCCGGCACCACCGGAGCCGCGCCTTCCCCGACGGCGAGTCCCGCCGAACCGCCCTCGCCCCCGCCGTCCGCCTACCCGCTCTCCACGGCCCCGCGCACCGTCCCGGCCGTACGGGAACACCGTGCCGCCCGTGGTCCCGGCTGGAAGCCCGCCCCGGCGGCGCGGGTCGTCGTGGCCCCCGCGGACCGAGCGGCCCTGTCCGACGAGGCGAAACTGCTCGCGGGCGAGCTGAAGCTCGGCTACGCGGAGTCGACCGAGCCGGGCCCCGGCGACGTGCAGCTCGCCCTCGCCCCCAAGGGCTCCGGCCCGCCCGAGTCGTACACCCTCACCGTCCAGGGCGGCCGGGTCCGGATCACCGGCCCGGACGAGGCGGGCGTCTTCTACGGGACCCGCACCCTCAAACAGGAGATACGCGGAGCCGGCTCGGCCCCCGAGGGCACGGTCGAGGACGCCCCCGCCAAACCCCAGCGCGGCCTCAACCTCGACATCGCGCGCAAGAACTTCACCCCCGCCTGGATAGAGAACCGGCTGCGCGAGATGGCCGACCTCAAGCTCAACCAGCTGGGTCTGCACTTCTCCGACGACCAGGCCTTCCGCATCCAGTCCGACACCCACCCGGAGATCGTCTCCACCCCGCACCTCACCAAGGCCGACGTACGCGGGATCAACGCCCTCGCCGCACGCCTGCACATCGCGGTCGTCCCCGAGATCGACTCGCCCGGACACCTCGGCGCGGTGCTGCGCGCACACCCCGAACTCCAGCTGCACGACGTGAACGGCCGGGCCGTCAAGGGCGCGGTGGACATAGCGAACCCGGCCTCCGCCCGCCTCGTGGACGAACTGCTGCGCGAGTACCTGCCGTTGTTTCCCGCCGGGGCCTGGCACCTGGGCGCCGACGAGTACCAGGCACTGGTCGTCCGCGACCCGCAGGCCTCCTTCCCGAAGCTCGCGGCCGCCGCCCGCGCCCGCTACGGGCCCTCCGCGCGGGTCCAGGACCTGGCGACGGGCTGGCTCAACGACCGGGCGGCCGTGGTCCGCCCGTCGGGCAAGACCCTCAAGGCCTGGAACGACGGGTTCTTCCGGGGCGGCGTCGCGACCGCGGCCCCGGACCTCCAGGTCGAGTACTGGACCGGCAAGGAGATCGGCGCCCGGCCTCCGCTGGAGTACCTGAGCGCGGGCCGCAAGGTCGTCAACCTCAACGACGAGTACCTCTACTACGTGCTGGGCCAGCCCAACGAGTTCACGTACCCGACGGGCCGGCGGATCTACGAGGAGTGGACCCCGCGGGTGCTGCGCGGCACCACCGCCGTTCCGGCCCGCTACGACGCGCAGATCCTCGGCGGCCGGCTGGCCGTCTGGGCCGATCTGGCCGGTGCGCAGACCCAGGACCAGGTGGCCGCGGGCATCCGGCTCCCCCTGGCCGCCGTGTCCCAGAAGCTCTGGGACGCCCGCACGCCGCAGGCTTCCTGGGCCGACTTCCGGGCCCTCGCCGACCGCGTCGCCTGATCCGCCGCGGTACGGAGCGGTCGCCCTCCGGCCGTCCGAAGTCCATTGATTCGCACGGGCATTGGCCGGATCCGCGCGGAAGCGCGGGTCGGGCCGTCGGCCGTTGCCGGAGCGGGGGAGGGCGGGGACGGCCCGGCGCCGTGGTCCGGCCCCGGCCCGGGTGATGCCGGGGCGTCCCGTCGTGGCAGCGTGCGGGCCTGCGGGGCCGGAGCCGGAGGTGATGTGGCGTCCGTAGACCTCTGTTGCGCGAGTGGGGGAACGGCTGCGAGGGCGCCCGGCACTCATATCAGGCACACGTTCGAGCGGGCTTGAATGTGGTCGGCCGTCAGGGCAAACGCTCCTGAGACGGAGATCGCCGGATCGAGCTAATGCCATCGGCCTCGCGACGATCACCGGTTCCGCCGCCGTTACTGTTTCCACGGATTCGGGCGGACGCCCCGGATGTCCGTCCCCCTTGCTCCTGTTCCTCTTTCTTCCTCTTTTCACCGGTTGACCACCCCGCCCGTGTGCGATGACGGTCACCGCCCCCGCGAAGGAGAGCTCGCCCGATGACCGTTGACGCCAGCACCGAGGCGCAGCCCGCTCCGCCCCGGCAGTCCAGCCTGGGTACGGCGGCCGCCCGCAACCTTGCCACCACCACCAAGTCCGCCCCGCAGATGCAGGAGATCACCTCCCGCTGGCTGCTGCGGACGCTCCCCTGGGTCGAGACCAAGGGCGGCACCTACCGGGTGAACCGCCGCCTCAGCTACACCGTGGGCGACGGGCGCATCGAGTTCGTCCAGGACGGCGCCACCGTCCGGGTGATCCCGCGGGAACTCGGCGAACTCGCCCTGCTGCGGGGCTTCGACGACGTCGAGGTGCTGAACGCGCTCGCCGCCCGCTGCGTCCAGCGCGACTTCGGGCCCGGCGAGGTCCTGGTCCAGCGCGGTACCCCGGCCGACCGGATCCATCTGGTCGCCCACGGCAGGATCGCCCAGACCTCGGTCGGCAAGTACGGCGACGAGGTCGCCATCGCCGTCCTCGCCGACGGCGACCGGTTCGGCGAGAACGCCCTGCTGGACGCCGATGCCGCATGGGACTACAGCGCCACCGCCGAGACCGCGGGCACCCTGCTCAGCCTCTCCCGCGCCGACTTCGCCTCCGTCCTGTCCAACGCGCCGCAACTCCAGGCCCACGTACAGCAGTTCAGCAGCCTGCCGCGGCAGCGGCAGAACAAGCACGGCGAGGCCGAGATCGCCATGTCCGCCGGCCACACCGGCGAGCCCGAGCTGCCCGGCACCTTCGTCGACTACGAGCTCAACCCGCGCGAGTACGAACTCTCCATCGCGCAAACGGTCCTGCGGGTCCACACCCGCGTCGTCGACCTCTACAACGGCCCGCACAACCAGACCGAGGAACAGCTCAGGCTCACCATCGAGGCGCTCCGCGAGCGCCAGGAGCACGAGCTGATCAACAACCGGGAATTCGGGCTGCTGCACAACGCCTCCTTCAAGCAGCGGATCCAGACCCACTCCGGCCCGCCCACCCCGGACGACCTCGACGAACTGCTCTGCCGCCGGCGCGGCACCAAGTTCTTCTTCGCCCACCCGCGGACCATCGCGGCCATCGGGCGCGAACTCAACGCCCGCGGGCTCTACCCGGACCACGTCGACCTCGGCGGTCAGCAGGTACCGGCCTGGCGCGGCGTCCCGATCCTGCCGTGCAACAAGATCCCGATCAGCAAGGACAACACCAGCTCGATCCTCGCCATGCGCACCGGCGAGGACAACCAGGGCGTCGTCGGTCTGCGCCAGACCGGTCTGCCGGAGGAGTACGAACCGGGCCTGTCGGTGCGGTTCATGGGGATCGACGAGCAGGCGATCATCTCCTACCTGGTCACCACGTACTACTCCGCCGCCATCCTCGTCCCCGACGCGCTCGGCGTGCTGGAGAACGTGCAGATCGCGCGGAGCCGCGACTAGGGCATGACCCCGGCGGGCCGGGGCCGGAACCGGGCCGTCCGGCCCCGGCCCGACCCGCCGGACGCCCCTCGGGGGTGTCCGGCGCGCACGCTCCTCGGAAGCCCGTCCGGTCCGGAGCACCGCGCCGGGTGACCGGGGCCCGCCCCGCCCGCACGGCCGCGGCCCCGGGCCTTCCCGGGCCGTCCCGCGCCGCTGCGGCCTGCCCGCGCGGTGTCCTGCCCTGCGGCGCCGTGCCACGCGGTGTCCTGCCCTGTGGCGCCGTGCCACGCGGTGTCCGCGGGCGTGGAAGCGCCCCGTGTCCCTGCGCAGGCCCGAGATGCCCCCGCGCGTGCCGAGATCCGGAACAGCCCACTCACCTCACCTAGGAGCCATGGATGCCCGACTCCGGGACGTCCCCCCTGCGGTCGGCCCTCCCCGGCACCGCTCTCCGGCCGCCCCTGCCGACCGGCCCGGCACTGCCCTTCGGGCCCGCCGCCGGGACCTCCGTACCGGGGGCGGACGCTGCCGCACCGGCCGTGGAGGGCGCGGGCGGCGACCTCGCCGCCGAGGCGGCGCGGGAGGCCGGGACGGCCACGCTCCCGGGCCCCAACCCCGCCCTGGACCGCATCGTCCGCGGCCCGAGCGGCGTCGGGACGTCAGGGCTGTACCCCGCCCGGCGCGCCCGGCCGACCGTCCCGCCCGTCCTGCCCGTCCCGTCCGCGGCGGCCGCTCCGGCGGAGGGCCGTCCGATCCCCGGCCTCTACCACCACCCCGTGCCGGAGCCCGACCCCGTCCGGGTGGCGGAGGTCAGCCGGCGGATCAAGCGGTGGGCGGTGGACGAGGTCGAGGCCTACCCCCCTGAGTGGGAGGACCAGTTCGACGGCTTCTCCGTGGGCCGCTACATGGTCGCCTGCCACCCGGACGCCCCGACCGTCGACCACCTGATGATCGCCACCCGGCTGATGGTCGCCGAGAACGTCGTCGACGACGTCTACTGCGAGGACCACGGCGGCTCGCCGGTCGGCCTGGGCGGAAGGCTCCTGCTCGCCCACACCGCCCTGGACCCGCTCCACACGACGGCGGAGTACCAGCCGGTGTGGGCCGAGTCGCTGCTCTCGGACGCCGCCCGGCGTTCCTACCGTTCGGCCATGGCGTACTTCTCCGAGGCCGCCACCCCGTCCCAGACGGACCGCTTCCGGCACGACATGGCCCGGCTCCACATGGGCTACCTCGCCGAGGCGGCGTGGGCGCAGACGGACTACACGCCGGAGGTGTGGGAGTACCTGTCGATGCGGCAGTTCAACAACTTCCGCCCCTGCCCCACCATCACCGACACGGTCGGCGGCTACGAGCTCCCGCCGGACCTGCACGCCCTGCCCGCCCTCCAGCGGGTCATCGCGCTGGCCGGCAACGCCACCACCATCTCCAACGACCTCTACTCCTACACCAAGGAGCTCAAGAGCCCCGGAAAACACCTGAACCTGCCCGTGGTGATCGCCGAGCAGGAAGGTCTCTCCGACAAGGAGGGCTACCTGAAGGCGGTCGAGGTCCACAACGAGCTCATGCACGAGTTCGAGGGCGAGGCCGCCGCGCTGGCCGCCTCCTGGCCCGACCCTCGCATGCTGCGCTTCCTGCGGGGCGTGGCCGTCTGGGTCGACGGCAACCACTACTGGCACATGACCAACACCTACCGCTACAGCTTGCCCGACTTCTGGTAAGAGGAATGGATTCATCCGTGACCACTGAGATCACTCCCACTCCCACCCTTGGCGCCTCCGCTTTCATCCCGGCCCCGGCGACGCCCTACCAGGGCGACATCGCCCGGTACTGGAACGAAGAGGCCCGGCCGGTGAACCTGCGTCTCGGCGATGTCGACGGCCTCTACCACCACCACTACGGCGTGGGCCCCGTCGACACGGAGGCCCTCGGGGACCCCGCCGACAGCGCGTACGAGAAGAAGCTGGTCGCCGAGCTGCACCGGCTGGAGTCGGCCCAGACCGACGTACTGCTCGACGGCCTGGGCGCCATCGGGCGCGACGACACGCTGGTCGACGCCGGCTGCGGCCGAGGCGGTTCGATGGTGATGGCCCACCAGCGCTTCGGCTGCACGGTGGAGGGCGTCACCCTGTCGGCCAAGCAGGCCGACTTCGCCAACCAGCGCGCGCGTGAACTCGGCATCGCGGACCACGTCCGCGCCCGTGTCTGCAACATGCTCGACACCCCCCTGGAGAGCGGCTCGGCGTCCGCCTCCTGGAACAACGAGTCCAGCATGTACGTCGACCTGCACGACCTGATGTCCGAGCACTCCCGGATCCTCAAGGTCGGCGGCCGCTACGTGACCATCACCGGCTGCTGGAACCCGAAGTACGGCCAGCCGTCGAAGTGGGTCTCGCAGATCAACGCCCACTTCGAGTGCAACATCCACTCGCGGCGCGAGTACCTGCGTGCCATGGCCGACAACCGGCTGGTTCCGCAGACCGTCATCGACCTCACCCCGGACACGCTGCCCTACTGGCGGCTGCGCGCCACGTCCTCCCTGGTGACGGGCATCGAGGAGGCGTTCATCAAGTCCTACGAGGACGGGTCGTTCCAGTACGTCCTGATCGCCGCCGACCGCGTTTGACGCCCGGTCCGGGCCCGTGATCCGACGGGCCCGGACAGGTTGGACGGCCGGCTGCTACCAGATGGAGTTGACCCACTCCGGGTGGTCGATGAACGGGTTGCGGTTGTGCTGGTAGGTGTCGTAGATGACCTGGTTGCGGCGCTGCTCGAAGGCGTCCGGCGGGTCCTGCTGGTTCCACTGCTTGAGCACGCTGATCCGGCCTATCGCGGGCGCGGTGCCGTTGTTGACCTTGTCGTTGACCTCCAGGTCGGCGAAGCCGTCACCGCCGTCGTAGCGCACCGCCATGTACAGCAGCATCCGCGCGACGTCGCCCTTGACCGCGTCCCGCGGCTCGAAGGAGTCGGAGTCGGTGTAGCTGCCGGGGGCCTCCGCCACCGGGCTGCCGCCCATGTCGAAGTCCTTGTTGCCGCGCGTGCTGTTGACGGTGACGTCCTCGGGGCGCAGGTGGTGCAGGTCGGTGCCCGGGCCGGTCGCGGTGCCGAAGTCGCCGTGGCTCTTGGCCCAGACGTGCTCGCGGTTCCAGTCGTTGACCCCGCCGCCGTTGCTGGACTTGGACTGCGAACGGCCGGAGTAGACGAGGATGACGTTGTTGGGGTTCGCCGGGTCCTGGTCGGTCACCTTCAGCGCGTTCCACACGCCGTCGTAGGTGACCTTGGACTGGTTCTTGATGATGTTGTGCAGGGCCGTCTTCAGCGCGGCGCCGGTCTTGCCCTCGGCGGCGGCGTAGTACGCGTCGACCGTGCCGGCCGGGGCGGCCGGGGCGGGGGCGGTGTGGGGCGCCGCCGTCCGCTGGCCCGCCGAGGCGGTGGCCGGTACGAGCAACAGCGCGGCGGCCGCCGCGGCGGCCGCCCAGGGGGTCGTACGGGAGATTCTCATGACGTGGGGGACACCTCTCCACACGCACCGTCCCCACCGTGGCAGTCGGCGGGGTGTCAGGTGGCAGAGCGAGGGTCACATTGTCATGTGCCCAACAGGTAAAGGCCATGTGTCGGGGGCGCGGACCTTGGGGTTTGCCGTCCGGCCGGCTCGGGCACGGTAGCGGTGGCCTCGGCAGGGCCGAGGCGACCGTGAACAGTCCTACCGGGAGCAGCCCATGGCAGCGAAGATCCTCATCGTGACCGGCGACGCGGCGGAGTCGCTGGAGGTCCTCTACCCCTACCAGCGCCTGCGCGAGGAGGGGTACGAGGTGCACATCGCGGCCCCCTCGGTCAAGAAGCTGCGCTTCGTCGTGCACGACTTCGAGGAGGGCTTCGACACCTACACGGAGAAGCCCGGCTACACCTGGCCGGCCGACATCGCCTTCGCCGACGTCGTCCCCGGGGAGTACGCCGCCGTGGTCGTCCCGGGCGGGCGCGCGCCGGAGTACCTGCGCAACGACCCCGACGTACGGCGGATCCTGGCCGCCTTCGCCGGGGCCGACAAGCCGATCGCGCAGATCTGCCACGGACCGCTGATCACCGCCGCGAGCGGGGCCCTGGACGGCCGCCGGGTCACCGCCTATCCGGCGCTGGAGCCGGACATGAAGGCGGCGGGGGCCGGTTTCGAGGACTCCGAGGCCGTGGTCGACGGCACTCTCGTCTCCGCCCGCGCGTGGCCCGACCACTCCGCGTGGATGCGGGAGTTCCTCACGGTCCTGCGGGCCAAGGCGCCGCTGGCGTAGCGGCGGCCGGTGCCCGCGCCCGGAGTCGCGGCCGGGGCCCGCTCCGGCGGGGGCCGGATCGGCCCCCGCCGGGCCTCGCCGTGGGCGCCCGCCGGGCGGGCGCCGCGGCTCCGAGGGGCGTCAGCTGCTGGTCGTGACCTGGGGCGCCGGCTCGTACTTGTAGTTCGCCGGTCCGAAGTTCTTCTTCACGGCCGCTTCCCAGGAGCCGTCCGAGACCATCTTGGTGAGCGCGGTGTTGATCTTGCGCTGGAGGTCGTTGTCGCCCTTCTTGACGCCGATGCCGTAGTTCTCGTTGCTCAGCCGCAGGCCGACCAGCTTGAACTTGCCCTCGTTGCCCTTCCTGGCCGAGTACCCGGCGAGGATGGAGTTGTCCGTGGTCATCGCGTCGACGAGGCCGTCCTGGAGCGCGACGAGGCACTCCGAGTAGCCGCCGAGCTCCAGCACGCTGGCCTTGGGCGCCAGGTTGTTCTTGACGTTCTCGGCGGAGGTCGAGCCCGTCACCGAGCACAGCTTCTTGGTGTTGAGGTCCTCGCCCTTGGTGATCGAGCCGTCGTCGGCGCGGACCAGCAGGTCCTGGTGCGCGACGAAGTACGGCCCGGCGAAGTCGACCTTCTCCTGCCGCTTCGCGTTGATCGAATAGCTGGCGGCGACGAACTTGACCTCGTTGTACTGGAGCAGCAGCTCCCGGTCCGAGCTGTACACCTGCTTGAACTCGATCTCGTTCGGCTTGTAGCCGAGCTCCTTGGCGATGTACGTGGCGACGTCGACGTCGAAACCGGTGAAGGTGCCGTCCGCCTCTCGCATCCCGATGCCCGGCTGGTCGAACTTGATGCCGATGGAGAGGGGCTCCTTCGGGGCCTCACCACCACAGCCGGAGGCGGTGGCGGCTAGGGCGATCACTGCGGCGACCGCACCGGCCTTGGGAACCTTCATGCTGCACTCTTTCCTCGGGAACGCGGAACCACGGGGGGAAAATCGCGGGAACGGGGGCACGCGCGCAACCGCGGGGGCGTCATGGCGCGTGTATGAGGAAGCTAGGAAGGTGACGGGCGCAGCGTCACTAGATCTGAGTAAAACTTGAGGATAACGATCCGGTTCTGCCGAAGGATCTTCGTCGGTTCCGGGTCGTCACAGGAGATGGGGGCCGGGCGAGTGGCGGACGAAGCGACGGGCGGGGCGCGGGTCGAAGGGAACACGCTCCTGCTGGGCGAAGGCGTACGTATCCGGTTCATCCGGACATTGCGCCTCCCGGAATCGGGAACGCACGAGCTCCCGCCCGGTCTGGGGGAGTTCCCGCTGCGGCGGGTCGAGGACTACCCGGACACCGTCCCGCCGCAGTGGCGGGCCAAGGGCGGCGTGATGCTGCCGGTGTACCTGCGCGAGGCGATGTGGCTGAGCTTCGGCGGCTCGCGGGAGCCCGCCGCCCTCCAGGTCGGCGTCGGCAAGGTGTGCGCCGTCTCCGGCGAGCGGTGGACGGGCCGGCTGTCGCGCAAGCCGCAGAACTACGTGGTGCTGCCGCGCCAGCCCTGGCTCGACGGGATCAACTCGGGTGACGGGACGGTGCGCCAGTTCGTCGCCGTGCCGCTCGGCCTCGGTGCCACGGTCGAGGGGCAGGTCACGGGCGAGGAGACCACGGGCGGGGTACAGCTCCAGGCGTTCGCGCTGAGCCCCCGGGAGTTGAGGAAGTGGCGCGAGGCCGAACGGGAGCGCGCCCTGCGGGTCCTCCCGGCCGCCCCCGGCTCCGCGCCCGCCGGCTTCGGCTACGGCGCCCCGCCGCAGGCACCGATGGCGGCCGCCCCCGCCCCCGCCCCCCGGGCGTCGGCCCCGGCGATGGGGCTCGGCGTCGGCGGGAGCATGCGCCAGGAGGTCTACCGAGACGACCGCAAATCCGCCGCCTGGGCCGACAGCCCGGCCGCGCGGGTCTTCGTCCACCTGGTGACCCCGCCGGAGTGGCGCCGCATCACCGGCGAGGACGCGCCGCCGTCCCCCGTGGACCGGGCCGCCTACACCCGGGCCGGCCTGCCCTGGTACGACTACTACGACGAGACCGGCGCCGACCTCCCGGCCGCCGGGCCGCTGGGCGCCGTCAAGCCGGTCGGCGACTGGCTCGGCGACGACCACGCCCCGTGGGTCCCACCGGTCCCCGGCCAGGTGATCCCGCTGGGCAACGCCCCGCGTCCGGGCGAGCCGGTGCAGGACGGGGACTGGTAGCGGGGGGCCGGCCGCCGGGGCGGGCCGGTCCGTCACCGCTCCGGCCGGACCGGGTTTTTCAAACTGGTGATCGATTTTCAGCCGCCGCCTCGGTATGATCACCTCAGCAAGGCCGTAGCGCAGAGGTCGTCGCGCCCAAGCATCGAGCTGGAGGACGTCGGTTCGAATCCGACCGGTCTTGCGTCTCCTTCCGACCGCCGTACCGGCATGCCTCCATGCCGGCACGGCGTCGTGCACGCAGTCAACGAAGTGGTGGGTCGCCGGGCGCCGGCGAGGAAACCGGTGGAGTGGTGATGACACAGCCGACGCCCGTACGGTGCCCCGCGATCGAGCACCCCGACATGCCGCTCGCCGATCCGGCGGCCCTGGACCCGCTGCTCGCCCGCCTCGCGGACGCCCGGCCCGTCGAGGCCGACGAGGCCTTCCCGCTCGGCACCCTGCGCGCCGACGGCCGCCTCGACCTCTGCAAGCAGGGCCTCGGCCCCGCCGGAGGCTCCCGGCTGCTGCCCGCCGCCATCGCCTCCCCACACGCCGCGCACCTGCTGCTCGGCACCAACGCCCTCGGCGACACCGGCGCCCGCGCCCTGGCCGAGGCCCTCACCGGCGCGGAGACCGGACACGGGGTGCACACCCTCTACCTCGGCTGCAACCGGATCGGCCCGGACGGAGCGCTCGCCCTCGCCGGAGCCCTCGCGGAGGACACCACCGTCCGCGCGCTCTGGCTCAAGCGCAACCCCCTCCACGCCGACGGCGCCCGCACCCTCGCCGCACTCCTGCGCCGCAACACCGCGCTGCGCACCCTCGACCTGGTCAACACCGGGATCGGCGCCGACGGCGTACGCCTGCTCCTGGACGCCCTGCTCACCCGGGAGGTGCCGCTGGAGCGGATCTTCCTCGGCGGCAACGGCCTCACCGCCGAGCACGCCCCGCTGCTCGCCGCCCTCATCCGCGACGCCGGGGTGCGCGAGCTCTACGTACCGGCCAACCACCTCGGGGACGAGGGCGCCGCCGTCCTGGCCGCCGCCGCGGCGGACGCCGGCCCCGGCCACCCGGTCCGCCTCGGTCTCGGCGGCAACGGCATCGGCGTCGCCGGAGCACGCGCCCTCGCCGGCGCGCTGGACGGGATCGAGTCGCTCGACCTCGGCCGCACGATGTCCGAGCGCAGCCTCGGCTCCACCGGCAACGACCCCGGGGACGAAGGCGCGTACGCCCTGGCCGCCGCCCTCCCCGGCAGCCCGCTGCGCCGCCTGGAACTGCGCCACACCGGCATCACCGGCCGCGGCGCCAAGCGGCTCCTCGCCGCAGTGCCCGACGACAGCCCGCTGGAACACGTCGGCCTGGGCCCCGGCCTGCCCCGCCGCGTCAAGCGCTCCTTCACCGAACGGCTGCGCCCCGCCCGCGCGGCCCACCCGGACCTGCGCGCCATCGGCAGCGTGTACCGGTGAGCCCCGACCTCCGCGCGCCCGGGGCCCTTTCGCCCGAGGAGGCGGCGTCCTGGCTGCGGGTCCGCCGCTACGGCGTACCCGCCTGGATGATCGAGCAGGCCACCCGGCACCGCCTGGCCGGTGACTGGCGGGCCGCCTGCGCCGCCGCGTCCGTCGAGATCGGCTTCGACCCGGCGGCCCTCGCCTCCCGCCACGGCGCCGCCGTGGCCGACGCGGTCACCGAGGACCTGCGGCACCTCGCCCCCGACCTGTTGCGCTGGCACCTCCCCCGGGTCCAGGGCGGGCGCACCACGCTCGCCCCGAGCCGCCGGGTCCTGCTGGCCTCCTACGCCCCGGACGGCGGGCCCCGCCGGGGACGCGGGGTGCCCGTGCTGCACGTCACCACCTTCGGGATGGTGGACGGCCCGCAGCGGCTGCGGCTGGAGTGCGCGCCGCTCTCCCCGGACCACACGGCCGGCAGCCGCATCGACTGGACCACCGATGACTGGACGGCCGCCCGCCACTTCTGGGACGTACGGCGCACGGCCGAACTCCGCTCCCGCTACGGGCCGGCCGACCGCCTCCCCTTCTTCCGCCCCGACGGCACCCCGCTCGTCGACGGCGAACTGCCCACCGCCGACCCGGGACCGGCCGACCCGGCGGCCCGCGCCGAATGGGCCGCGGTCCTGTCGGCCCGCGGCGAGTTCGCCGAGGCCTTCGCGGTGTCCGGCACGGAGCTGGACCTCGGCGTGCCGGACCGGGCGCGGTCGATCACCTCGCCCGAACGGGCCCTGGCCTCCTTTGCGGCCTCCGGTCCGGACCCGGCCCGGCTCCTGTCCGAGGTCCGGCTGCTGGCCGCGGCCGGAGCCGGAAACCGCTTCCGCTACGTTCCCGACTGGCGTTGCCGCGTACTCCTGGAACTGCCCGGCGCCGGGGACGCGTCGGTGCGGGACGCGGACGCCGGTGCGCCGCTGCGCCTGCGCCTCGCCGAGCCCGACGACCTGCGCGGAGTGCCCCGGCTGCCCGAGTACGCCTGGCGCCCGCTGCCCGACCTCCAGCTGCTGCGGACCGGCCGGATCGCGCCGCGGGCCCTGCATCCCCTGGTCGCCGCCGCCCTGTTCCCCGCGTCCGACCCGGCCGAGGGGCCGTCCGGCCCCGCCGCGCCGCGGCCCGTGCGGGTGCGGTGCACCGGCGTCTGGCACGAGGTCCGCTCACGGGGCGGCGTGCTCGACATGCCGCACACCGCGCAGGAGCAGCAGCGCGAGAACGCGCTGCGGGCCTTCGGGGGGACCATCTCCGGCTGCTTCGCCGTGCGCGAGTCCTGGACCTCGGGCGAAGGCCGGCTCCCGCGCGCCCTGCGGGACGAGCGCCGGGACCTCTTCCTGCGCGCCGTACACGGGGACGCCCCCGGCGTGCTCCACCTCCTCGACGCCGGTGTCGACCCCCACGTCCGGGACGCCAAGGGCCGCACCCTGCTCCACATGCTGCCCCACCTGGAGCACGAGGAACTCCTGCCCCGGCTGCTGGCGGCCGGACTCGGGCTGGAGACCGAGGACGTCTCCGGCCGTACCGCGCTGCTCGCCGCCGTCCGGGACGGTGGCACCGCCGACCTCGTCCGGGCGCTGATCGACGCCGGGGCGCGCCTCGACGTGACCGACGAGGCCGAGATGTCCCTGAGCCAGCTGGTGCGCCGCTTCCGGCGCGACGACCTGACCTTCGTGCGGGAGCTGGTGGACGAGCGGTACCCGGACATCGGGGCCGACTACTTCGACGAGTACATGGAGTGGCGGGACGAGGAAGAGGAGGAGGCCGGGCAGGAGTGGCAGGACGCCTACGAGGCGGATCCCTTCGAGGGCGACGACCCCTTCGAGGAGGAGGCGAAGTCCGCCGAGGAGGATCCCTTCGGCTCGGCCGACCCGTTCGAGGGGATCGAGGAGACCGGTACGGCCGAGGAGGCCGACGGGACCGGAGAGGCCGACGGGGCCGAAGTAAGCGACGGAGCAGGGGAAGGGGCGGGGGACCGGTGAGCACCGCGCAGTCACAGCACCACCCGGCCGACCCGCTCGCCGCCGCCGATGACCTGAACGCCCGCCTGGACGCCACCCGCACCGAGCCCGCCGTCCTTCCCCAACTCGAAGCCCTCGCGCTGGCGGTGACGGCCAATCAGCCCGTCCTGCTGTGGGGTGAGCCCGGCATCGGCAAGTCCGCCGGCATGGAGCGGCTCGCCGACGCCCTCGGGGTGGGGCTGGAAACCGTCATCGCCAGCGTCCACGAGCCCTCCGACTTCGCCGGGCTGCCGATCGTCGGCGACGACCCCGCCACGACCGGCGTCCCGATGGCCCCGCCGGACTGGGCGGTGCGCCTGGCCCGTACCGGACACGGACTGCTGTTCTTCGACGAGTTGTCCTCCGCCCCGCCGGCGGTCCAGGCCGCCCTGCTGCGGGTCGTCCTCGAACGCCGGGTCGGCAGCCTGGTGCTGCCCCCCTCCGTACGGATCGTCGCGGCGGCCAACCCGCCGTCCAGCGCGGCCGACGGCTGGCACCTGAGCCCGCCGCTCGCCAACCGCTTCGTCCACCTCGACTGGACGCACGACCCGCGCACGGTGGCCCGCGGCATGGCCGGCACCTGGCCCGAGTCGGCCGTCCCCACCGTGGACCCCGCACGGGCCGCGGGCGCCGCCGCCCGTGCCCGGGGCGTGATCTCCGGGTTCCTCACGGCCCGTCCGGGCCTCGTCCACCACCTGCCGAGCGACGCCGAGGGCCGCGGCCGCGCCTGGCCCTCGCCGCGCACCTGGGAGATGGCGCTGCGCCTGCTCGCCACCGGGTACGCGGCCGGGTCCGGCGGCGAGGCGCTGTCCGCCGTGCTCACGGGGGCCGTCGGCGACGGTGCGGGCCTGGAGCTGCTCTCCTACCTGGAGCACCTGGACCTGCCCGACCCGGAGCGGGTCCTCGCGCACCCGGAGGCCTTCGCGCTCCCCGAGCGGGGCGACCGCCAGCTGGCCTTCCTGATCGCCGTGGTGGCCGCCGTGCAGAGCGATCCGACGCGCGCCCGCTGGGAGGCCGGCTGGGTGGTCCTGGCCAAGGCCGTCGACGCGGGCGTGCCCGACGTGGCCGCGCGGGCCGCCGCGGACCTGGCCGCGATGCGGGAGCCGGCCTGGCCCATACCGGCCGGGATCGACGCCTTCGTGGAGCTGCTCCAGCTCGCCGGGTCCCTGCCCGGCGCCCGCTGACGGGCCGCCGCACCGTGCAGGACGAACCGCCGTACCCGGAGCCGTCCGCGGACCCGGAGCCCGCCCCGGCTCCGGTCCTGGACCGGGCGAAGCTGCTCGCCGCCCGGTACTCCGCCGCCGAGGCCCGGCCCTACCTCGCCTCCGCCCTCTACGCCCTCACCGTCGTCCCCTCCCCGGGCCCGTCCGGGGTGGCCACGATGGGTGTCGACCGCCATTGGCGCTGCTACGTCTCGCCCGCCTTCGTCGAGCGGACCCCCGTGGCGGAGCTGGCGGGGGTGTGGATCCACGAGGTGGCCCACCTGCTGCGCGACCACCACGGCCGCGCCGACCGGCTGCCGGCGGCCGACCAGCGCGATCCGGTCCGCATCAACATCGCCCAGGACTGCGAGATCAACGACGACCTCCTCGCCGACGGACTCGCCCTGCCCGCCGGGCGGATGGAACCCCGCCTCTTCGGCCTCGCCACGGGCGCTCTGTTCGAGGAGTACCTGCCCGGGGTTCCCGCGACCCCGCCGCACGGCGTGGACTGCGGCTCCGGGGCGCACGGGATCCCACGCCCGTGGGAGGTCCGGCCGGGCGGGGGAGCGGGACGGGAGCCGAGCGGGATCGGCCCGGCGGAGGCGGAGGCCCTGCGCCGCGCCACCGCGCAGGCCATGCGGGCCCACCAGCGCACCCGCGGCACCCTCCCCGGCGGCTGGGACCGCTGGGCCCGCGAGGTGCTGGAGCCCACCGTGGACTGGCGGCGCGCCCTGGCAGGGGCGGTGCGGGAGGCCGCGGCCTGGGCGGGCGGCGCCGTCGACTACACCTACCGGCGTCCCTCGCGCCGTACGCCCGCGCTCGGCGGCCGGGTCGTGCTCCCGAGCCTGCGCCGCCCGCTGCCCAGGGTCGCGATCGTCGTCGACACCTCCGGGTCGATGGGCGAGGAGGAGCTCGCGGCGGCGCTGGGGGAGGTCACCGGCGTGCTCCGGGAAGTGGGGGTCGGGGGCAACCGGGTCGCCGTCCTGGCCTGCGACGCCGACGTGCAGACCGTGAGCCGCGTGACCCGCGGCGGCCAGGTGGAACTGGCCGGCGGCGGGGGCACCGACATGCGCGTGGGCATCCGGGCCGCGCTGTCCCAGCCGGACCGGCCCAACGTCGTGGTCGTCCTGACCGACGGATACACCCCGTGGCCGCACGAGCCGCAGTCCTGCCGGCTGATCGCCGCGCTGATCGGGGCGGACGCCCCGCAGCCGCCGCACTGGGTGGAGACCGTACGCGTCGACCCCACCCGGTGAGCGTGACTGGCCGGGAACGTACGGTGGCGCACCCCGTGATCACCGGCGCGTGGCAGCATGGCGGGGCGGCACGGGCCAAAGCGGCCGGGCGGAGGGGGAGTTCGATGAGTGCGGTACGCAAGAGTCTGGCCAAGGTGGAGATAGCGCTGCGCTGGGACCCCAGCCCGGCCGGGACCCCCGCCAACGACCTGGACATCGTCGCGGCGGTGTACGCGGCCTCCGACCCGCACGGGGAGCCGGTCTACCTCGTGCACTTCGGCAGCCGCGCCCCCGACGGCACCATCACCCTGACGAGGGACAGCCGTACCGGGCAGGGCTTCGGCTTCGACGAGGTGATGACCCTCGAACTGGACCGGCTGGCGCCGGAGCTGGGCCGGGTGGTGGTCGGCGTGGTGATCCAGGACGCCGGTCCCGCAGCGGAGCCCGGCCGCAAGACCTTCGGCGGGGTGGCCGGCAAGGGGCTGCGGATACGCGAGGGCTACACCGACCTCGCGACCGGCGACCTCGAGGAGGTGGCGTACGCCACGGCGGCCACCGTCGCGGAGTTCGTCCGGGACGGCGCGGGCGGCTGGGCGCTGGACGCGCGCCCCCGGGGGTTCGACGCGGACCCGGAGGAGTTCGCCCGCGTCATGGGCACCGCGCGGGGCTGATCCCGCGCGCGGTACCCCGGGAGCCTTGCGGACGGGGCGGCGGCCACTCTGCTCGGGAGTGACCGCCGCCCCGTCCGGGTGGCGCGCTGCCGCCGTCCCCACGAGGCAGCGCGGGCAGGTCGCCGTCCGGTCATCGTGGACGGCGGCCCACCGGTACGGGGGGTCAGGGGATGATGCCGAGCGAGGGCAGCAGGGCCGCGTCGACGAACCTGACCAGGTAGTCGGCGTCCGCGTACCGCCCCTCCAGCACCGGCCGGATCCGCAGCACACCCATCAGCTGCGCCGGCAGGAACTCCACGGCCGGATGGTCTGCGGCGATCTCGCCCCGCGCCACCGCCCGCGCCACGATCGCGTCGAACGCGGTCAGCTCCGGCTCCACCAGGGCCTCGCGCAGCGCGCCCTGGAGCTCCTCGTCGCTGAGCACGGCGTGCCCGAGCGCCTGGGTGAGGCGGGTGTCGCGGCCCGAGGTGCAGGCGGCGATCCGGGCGGCTTCGCGCAGGTCGCCGGCCAGGGTGCCGGTGTCGACGCTCGCCAGCGTCCGGTCCCCGCGGCTCGCGCGGCTCGCCCGCAGGGCGGCGGCCACCAGCCGGGGCTTGGTCTTCCACTGCCGGTAGAGCGTGGACTTGCCGCAGCAGGCGCGGGCCGCGACGCCCTCCATCGTCAGGGCCTCGTAGCCGTGCTCGCGCAACTGCTCCAGGACGGCGTCGTAGAACTCCTGCTCGCGCTCCGGGGTGATCTTGGAGCGGCGTGCGGTGACCTGCGGCGTCGACGTCATGGGGGTGAGCTCTCCTCGCGGTCTCCTGGGCGGCCGGTTCCGGTGTTCCGAGTGTACGGCTACGGAGGCGTATCGGTACACCCGCGTATCGATACGCGAATGTATCGATACACTGGCGTGTCGATAGGAAGCGGGTCCGGACCGACGGGAGACCGCCGGGGACCCGTGTCCACACCCGAAAGAAGTGAGACCGGGGGATGACCTCCCACACCACGCCCGGCCGGCCGGCCGCCGGGAAGAGGGACGCGCGCCGACGGCTCATGCGCGAGCTGCTGCTCGTCGCGAGCCTCTTCGCCGTCTACAAGGCGGGCCGGATGCTCTCGACGGGCCGCACCGACGAGGCCCTGCGCAACGCGGACCGCGTGTGGGACGCCGAGCGCGCCCTGCACCTGCCCGGCGAGGGCGCCGTGCAGCGGCTGCTGATCCACTCGGACGCCCTCGTGCACACCGCCAACACCTACTACGCCGCCGTGCACTTCCCGGCGACCGCCCTGTTCCTGGTCTGGCTGTACCTGCGGCGCCCGCGCCACTACCTGTGGACCCGCCGGGTGCTCGCCGTCCTCACCGGCGCCGCGCTCGCCCTGCACCTGTCGTTCCCGCTCGCGCCCCCGAGGATGCTCGGCGCCGCGCACCTGGTGGACACCGGGCAGGTCTACGGGCCCACCGTCTACCGGGCCGAGGCGGCCGCCGACACCATGGCCAACCAGTTCGCCGCGATGCCCTCGCTGCACTTCGGGTGGGCACTGATGCTGGCCATCGGCATGATCGCGGCGACCCGGTCGAGGTGGCGCGCGCTGTGGCTGCTGCACCCGCTGGTCACCCTGCTCGTGGTGGTCGGCACGGCCAACCACTACTGGCTCGACGCGATCGTGGCCACCGTGCTGCTCGGGGCGACCCTCCTGCTGATCCCGCGCCCGGCGGCCGGGCGGGCCGGGCCACGACCCCACACGGAAGCCCTGGCCCCGGCTCCAGCCCCCGTTCCGGCCCCGGCTCCGGCTCCGGCCCTGGCCCCGGCTCCAGCCCCGGCTCAGGTCCCCGTCCCGGCTCCGGCTCCGGCCCCCGTCCCGGTCTCGGCCTCGGTCCCGGTCCCGGTCCCGGCCCCCGCCGTGCCGTCCGTGTCCGGCCTGCCGGTATCCGTACCCACCGCCGCCGCGTCCGCCGGGGGGAGGCAGTGAACGCCACCGCCCTCGCCGTGGCGCTCTGCCTCGCCGCCGCCGTGACCTACGCGGCCGCCGCCGTCGCGCAGGAGCGGCTCGCCCGCCGCGCCGTCGCCCGTACCGCCACCGCCCTGCTCGGCAACGGCGCCTGGTGGTGGTCGGCCGGGCTGAACGCCGCCGCGGCGCTGCTGCACGCCGCCGCCCTGCGCTACGGCCCCCTCACCCTGGTCCAGCCGCTCGGCGCGCTCACCCTGGTGGCCGCGGTGCCGCTGGGCGCGCGCGGCGCCGGACGGCGGGTCGCCGCCACCGAATGGCGGGGCACCCTGGCCACCGTCGTCGGGCTCGGTCTGCTGCTGCTCCCCGCCTCCGGCCCGGCGCCCGACGACACCCTCACCCTCGCCGAGGCCCTCGGCGTCTCCGGCGCCACCGCCGCCGTGATCGTCCTGCTCACCGCGCGCAAGGACCCCCGTTCCGGCCTGCGCCACGCCACCGCCTCCGGACTGGCCTCCGCCGCCGCCTCCGCCCTGACCCAGACCGTCGCCGTGGCGGGCGGCCGGGGCGGCGCCCTGCTCAGCGTCCGGGTGGTGACGGTGGCCCTGCTCGTGGTGGTGTTCGCCGTCGGCGGGATGCTGCTCTCGCAGCGGGCCTACCGGGGCGGCCTCGGAGCCCCCCTCGCCGTGGTCAACCTGGCCAATCCACTGGCCGCCGCCGCCATCGGGATGATCCTGCTCGGCGAACGCATCCAGGGCGGCGCCCTCGGCATCCTGCTCGCCGTCGCCGGAGCCCTGGCCGCCACGCGCGGGGTCCTGCTGCTGACCCGCACCCCGCCCGGCGCCCCGGCCGCGTCCACCGAAAGCCGCCCCCTCCGGCCGGCCATGTGACAGCATGATCCGCATGGCTGACCGGTCGTACCTCTCCCTGTGGTCCAGGAACTCCGTCCTCTCCATCGGCTCGGTGGGCTCGGTGCTCTCCATCGGCTCCGTCGGCAGCGTGCTGTCCGTCGGCTCCCTCGGCTCCACGCTCTCGCTGGGCTCGGCGGCCTCCTGGCTGAGCGTGGGCTCCGCCTTCTCCGCCTGCTCCAGCCTCTCCCTGTTCGCCTACCGCTCCCGGGGCGGCATCGCGGTCGTCGGCGCCGTGACGACCGCCGCCCTGGCCACCGCGCTGGTGCGCGCCCGCCGGGCCTGAGAACCGTTCCGCCCCCGGTGGCGTCCTCCTCCAGGAGAGACCCACACCAACGAGCGGAGTGAACGACCATGGGCATCATCGGCTGGATCATCCTCGGCCTGCTGGCCGGAGGCATCGCCAAGATCCTGCTGCCCGGCCGCGACCCCGGCGGCCTCATCGGCACCACCCTCATCGGCGTCGCGGGATCCTTCGTCGGCGGCTGGCTCTCCGTGAAGTTCCTGGACCGCCCGATCCCGACCGAGTTCTTCGACCTCACCACCTGGGGATCCGCCATCGCCGGCTCCCTCGTGCTGCTCATCTGCTACCGCATCCTCTTCGGCAACTCCCGCGGCTGAGCCGGCGTACCGCATTGCCTACGCTGGGCCCGCACGGCGCGACGTACGACAGCTGCGAGGAGCCCCGCACCCATGAGCCCCGTCCCGGTCACCCCCGTCCCCACCGCCGACCTCTACGACGAGTACGGCGAGGACCTCGGCATCTGTGCCACCCCCTTCCGCCGGATCGGCGGCCGCCGGCTCTTCGCCGGCCCCGTGCGCACCCTGCGCTGCCACGAGGACAACGCCCTGCTGCGCCAACTGGTCAACACCCCCGGCGACGGCGCCGTCCTCGTCGTGGACGGCGGCGGCTCGCTGCGCACCGCCCTGGTCGGTGACCTCCTCGCGGGGGCGGCGGCGGCATCCGGGTGGGCCGGGCTGATCGTCAACGGCGCCGTCCGCGACAGCGTCGCCCTCGGCGGGCTCGACCTCGGCGTGCAGGCGCTGGGCACCTGCCCCCGCAAGAGCGGAAAGACGGGTGCGGGCACCGTCGACGAACCGGTCACCATCGGCGGCGTCACCTTCCGGGCCGGGGACACGGTCCACGTCGACGACGACGGCATCGTCGTGCTGCCCGCCGGGCGCTGACCCGGGGCGCGGACACCGGGCACCGGCGCCGTACGTTTTGCGCCACCCGCGCACCCCGGGACCTGGCGGCGGCGGTCCGCGACCGGTTTCACTGCGGGCCCATGAGACGACACAGGATCAGGATCATGGGCCTGCTCGGCGCGCTGACCCTCGCCGCCGGGGTCCTGGCCGGACCCGCCGCCGCGGCCGGCGCCACCCCGCCCGCCGCCGCGGCCGCCGCCACCCCGCCCGCCGAGTTCGGCACCGACTGGCACGACCCGCTCACCGCCGCCCCGCCCGTGGAACGGCCCCCGACCCGCTCCTGCGAGGTGACCCTCGCCGAAGCGCAGTTCCGGGACTTCACCCCCTACAAGGGGAGCTACGCCCCGCCCGCCGCCTGCGGCCGCTCCGCCTGGGCCAAGGTCGTGCTGCGCCTCGACGGCAAGGTCAAGGGCCGCCAGTACGACCGCCTGGGCAACCTCACCCTCGGCGGCGTGGAGATCCTGCGCACCTCCACCCCCGAACCGTCGCCCGACGGCATCGCATGGTCCGTGGAGAAGGACGTCACCGCGTACCGCGACACCCTCAGCCGCCCCCAGCCCGTCGAGATGCTGATCGGCAACGTCGTCAACGACACCTACACCGGGGTCATCGACGTCAAGGTCACCCTGACCTTCTACGCCGCGGAGGGCCGCACCGCGCCCGCCGACACCCCCGACCTGGTCCTCCCGCTCACCACGCCCGCCGTCACCACCCCGCGCAACACCGAACGGCTCCTCGCCGAGGTCTACGCCACCGGCTCCGGAGGCGGCTGCGAGGAGTACTGGTACCTGACCGTCCCCGACGCCGCCCCCTACTCCTGCAAGGCCGCCGACGGCCCCTACCGCGAGGTCCGGATCTCCGTCGACGGACAGCTCGCCGGCCTCGCCGCCCCCTTCCCGACCGTCTGGACCGGCGGCTGGTCCAACCCCTTCCTCTGGTACGTCACCCCCGGCCCCCGCGCCTTCGACGTCCAGCCCCTGCGCTACGACCTCACCCCCTACGCCGCCCTCCTCAACGACGGCCGACCGCACCGGATCGAGGTCTCCGTCGCCGGGGTGCCGGCCGGCCAGAGCGGCTGGAGCACCCCCGCCAACCTGCTCCTGTGGCAGGACCACGGCCGCCCGGTCGTCACCGGCGCCCTGACCCGCCACGAGGAGGGCGCCCCGGAGGGCGGTACGCACTGGACCCCCGCCCCCGGCCCCGGCGCCGAACACCGCCTGGACACCGAGGGCGGACACCGCCTCACCGTCGCCGGGCACCTCGACACCTCCCACGGCCGGGTCACCACCACCGTCACCCGGGCCGTCCGCGCCACCTCCGCCCACCGCTGGACCGAGGGGGAGGACCGCGACGCCCTCACCGCCTCCTGGAGCGATGACGAGAGCGTCACCCGGGGCGCCACCACCACCCGCACGCAGCGCGCGTACACCATGGACGGCGAGACCACCCTCGGCGCCGGGGACCGGCTGCGCACCGTGCTGTCCCTCGGCGACCGGGCCGACACGGTCACCCTGCGCGGCGGCCGCGAGGTCGACCGCACCCGGCTCGACGACCGGTACACCGGCGACGCCTCGTACACCGCGAACGTCCCGCGCGAGCAGCGGCACGCCATCGGCACCACCACCGCCCGCTACCGGCTGTACGGGTCCACTGCGGGAGACGGCTGTTACGACCGTACGGTGACCACCGCGCAGGGCACCGTGACGGAGGACCGCCGCCGCTGCTGACACCGGCGGCGCCTACGATGACGCCCCATGGACACGAGTGAGGCCGGCAGACGGCTGGTCGACGGCCGCTTCGAACTGATCGGCCCCCTGGGCGCCGGAGGCATGGGGACGGTGTGGCGCGCCCGCGACATCGCCCTGCACCGCGAGGTCGCCCTCAAGGAGGTGCGCCCGCCGGACCCGGCCACCGCCGCCGCCCAGCCGGACCTCGTCGTCCAGCTCCGCGAGCGGGCCGTCCGCGAAGCCCGCGCGCTCGCCCGCCTCGCGCACCCGAACGTGGTGACCATCCACCACATCGTGGAGCCCGCGGCCGGGACGGACGACCACCCGTGGATCGTGATGGAGCTCGTCAAGGGCGGCTCCCTCTCCGACCGGCTGGCCGCCGGACCGATGCCGCTCGGGGAGGTGCTGCGGCTCGGTCTCGACGTGCTCTCCGCGCTGCGGGCCGCGCACGCCGAGGGCGTCCTGCACCGGGACGTGAAACCGGCCAACGTCCTGCTGCGGCCCGACGGCGGCGCGGTGCTGACCGACTTCGGCATCGCCGCCCTGCACGGCGCGACCGCGCTCACCTCCACCGGGGTGCTGATCGGCTCTCCCGAGTACATCGCGCCCGAGCGGGCACGGGGCGAGGAAGGGCTGGCCGCCTCCGACCTCTGGTCGCTCGGGATGCTGCTCTACGTGGCCGCCGAGGGGACGCACCCGCTGCGCCGGTCCACCAGCCTGGCCACCGTGGTCGCCGTGCTGGAGGACCCGATCCCGGCGCCGGTGCGCTCCGGCCCGCTGGGCCCCGTACTGGAACGCCTCCTCGTCCGGGACCCCGCGGCGCGGCCCGACGGGGCGGCGCTGGAAGCACTGCTCAGGGACGCGAGCACCGCTCTCGCGGCGGGGACCCCGGGCTCCCGTCCGGCAGGGCCCGCCGCCGTCCCCGCGGCCGCCCCCGGCCACTACGGGCCGCCCGCCCCCGCCACCGCGCAGTCCGTCCCGCCCGGGGCGTACCCGCCCTACGGGCCCTACGCCACGGGCCCGGCACCCGCCGCCACCGTCCCCGTGGCGCGCGAGGACGGCCGCCGCCGCCCGCGCGCCCTGCCCGCCGTCCTGCTGGCGGCCGCCCTGGCCGCCGGGATCTTCGGCGTGGTGCAGCTGCTCCCCGACGGGGACACCGGCACCGGCACCGGCGCCAAGCCCGGCGGCGGCGGCGCGAGCCTCCCGGCGACCGCCGGCCCCGCGGGCTCCACCCCCTCCGGATCCGGGCCCGCCGCCCCTCCGCTCGGCCCCCGCGCGAGCGCCCCGGCGAGCCAGGCCGCCACCCCCCCCAAGGGCAGCCTGCTCACCCCGGACCGCATCCGCACCGCCCTCGCCGCACTCAAGCAGCAGACCGGCACCACCACTTTCGCCAAGATGACCGTCTACGACGAGTACGTCATAGCCTCGGTCCCCACCGCCGCCGGTGCGGAGACCCTGGACTACTGGGAGTACCGCGGCGGATCCGTCCGGCACACCGGCCCCGCAGGCACCGTCAAACAGGGCGACCCCCTGATCGACATGGCCGCCGTCGGCTGGGACGCGCTGCCCGCCCTCCTGGAGACCTCCACGCGCGAAATCGGCCTCCAGAAGCCGTCGTCCCGGTACGTCATCGTCGACCCCTGGATGATGGACCAGGTCCCCTGCATGCGGACCTACCTCAGCGACGAGTACGGCCGCGGCGGCTACGTACTCGCCGGGACCGACGGCCAGGTCAAGAAGGTCGTCAAGTTCTGACACCGTGGACCCGTACGCGCGCGTACGGGTCCGACCCGTCCGGCACCACCGCACCGCTTCGAGGAGCACGGCCACCATGCCCAGCTGGCGCACCACCCTCACCCGGGCGGGGATCACGACCCCCCGCCTGCGGGACGACTACACGCACGCCGCCCGCCGGGTCCTGCGCCGGGAACCGGCCCCCTACGCCACCCTGCGCCTGCTCGCCGCCCCGCCCCTGGTCCCCTGGCTCACCGCGGGACTGGCCTTCATGAACCGGGTCGACGACGTGGCCGAGACCGGCACCCCGGCCGAACGCGCCTCCGCCACCGCCGCGTTGGCCGGACACGTCGAGGCCGCCCTCGCCACCGGAGACAGCCCCGACCCCCTGCTGCGCGCCTACGCCGACGCCGTGCGCACCCGGGGCCTGCCGGGGTCCTGGGTGACCCGCTTCCTCGACGGCGCCGCCACCGCCGAGGCCGCCTTCGACGGTTTCGCCGCCGAGGAGGACTTCCAGGCCTACCTCGACGCCTACGCCTGGCCCGGGGTCCTCGTCTTCACCGGCCTCCAGTACGAGGGCGGCCCCGACGCCGAACAGGCCGCCGGCTGGCGCCGGTTCGTCGACGCCGCCCAGCGCGTCGACTTCCTCGCCGACCTGTCCGGAGACCTGGCCGAAGGCCGCCTCTGCATCCCGCGCGCCCGCCTCGACGAGCACGGCGTGACCCGCGCCGACCTGGAGGGGGCCCGTGAGACCCCGGCCGTACGCGCCCTCCTCGACGCCGAAACCCGCCTCGCCCGCCGCGCCCTGGCCGCCACCGACGGCATCCTGGACCTCGCCGAACCGGGGCTGCGCCCGGTGATCGCCACCATGACGGAACTGATGGACCACCAACTGACCTCGGTGGAAAGGGCCGGCACCGCCGTCCTGCGCCGCGACACCGGATACGGCCTCGTCGCCCCGCTGCGCACCCTCGTGCGGGCCCGCGCCCGCGCCCGCGCCGTCCGGTGACCCCGGCGGACCCGTGACATTCGTACTGCCCGGGTCCGTACAAGCGCATCTGCCGGGTCGGGGGCCCCGTTCGTAGCGTGGGGGACATGACGAAGACCCCGAGCGCGGCGCACCCCGCCCGCGTCGCACCCCAGCAACTCCGGGACCCCGACGGGGACGTGCCCGCGATCCGGTTCCGGCACGCCGCCAAGTCCTTCGGCGCCGTCCGGGCCGTCGCCGGACTCGACCTGGACGTGCGGCGCGGCGAGACCGTCGCCCTCCTCGGCCGCAACGGCGCCGGCAAGTCCACCGCCATCGGCCTGCTGCTCGGCCTCGACGAGCCCGACGCGGGCAGCGTCCGGCTCTTCGACCGGACCCCGGCCGAGGCGGTGCGGGCCGGGCGGGTGGGTGCGATGCTCCAGGAGGGGCGCGCCGTACCGCGGATCACCGTGCGGGAGCTCGTCGCCTTCGTCGCCCGGACCTACCCGGCGCCCATGCCCGTCGCCGAGGCGCTCGGCCTCGCCGGCCTCACCGACCTCGCCGGGCGCCGCGTCGACCGGCTCTCCGGAGGGCAGGCCCAGCGCGTCCGTTTCGCCGTCGCCCTCGCCGGGAACCCGGAGCTGATCGTGCTCGACGAGCCGACCGCCGCCCTCGACGTGCAGTCCCGGCGCGCCTTCTGGGGCTCCATGCGGGCCTACGCCCGGCGCGGCAACACCGTGCTGTTCTCCACCCACTACCTGGAGGAGGCCGACGCCCACGCCGACCGGATCCTGGTCCTCGACGGGGGCAGGATCGTCGCCGACGGCACCGGGGAGCAGCTGCGCCGCACCGCCGCCCGCGGTTCGCTGGTCTGCGTCGACCTGGCGGGCCGCCCGTCGGGCCACCTCGCCGCCCTTCCCGGGGTGGACGCCGTCGAGGTGCGGGGCGACCGCGCCCGGCTCCGTACGCGGGACCCGGACGCCACCGTGACCGCCCTCGCCGCCCTCGGCGCGGTCCGGGGCATCGAGGTCACCGCGCCCTCGCTCGACGACGTCTTCCTCGCCCTCACCGGCGCCACCGCCACCACCGCCTCCGGGGGGAACGCCCGATGATCACCGCTTACGTCCGCCTCGAAGTGCGGCGCACCCTGCGCGACGTCTCCTTCGTCGTCTTCGGCATCGGCATGCCGGTCCTGATGTACCTCCTCTTCACCAACCTCGGCGGCGTCGACCCCGAGTGGAAGACCGCCTCGATGGTGGCGATGGCCGCCTACGGGGCCCTCGGCGCGGCCCTGTCCACCGGGACCGGGGTCGCCGAGGACAAGGGCAGCGGCTGGCTGCGGCAGCTGCGGGTCACCCCGATGACCCCGCGCCAGGTGGTGACCGGCCGGGCGCTGACCGGCTCGGTGATCGTCCTGCCCGCCATCGCCGCGGTGCTCGCCGCGGGCGCCTTCGTCAACGGGGTCCGGATGGACGCCTGGCAGTGGGCCGCCGTCGGCCTCGTCCTGTGGCTCGGCGCGCTCCCCTTCACCCTGCTCGGGATCGGCAACGGCTACCGGCTCACCGCCCAGAGCACCGGCCTGGTCAACGTCGGCTGCAGCCTGGCGCTCTCGATCCTCGGCGGTCTCTGGTTCCCGGTCGAGTCGTTCCCGCGGTGGCTGCGCTCCCTCTCCGAGCTGACCCCGACCCGCCGCTTCGCGGAACTCGGCCAGTCCCTCGCCGCCGGTGCCGCCCCGGGCGCGGCCGCCGCCGCGGTGGTCGCGGTGTGGGCCCTGCTGTTCACCTCGTACGCGGTGCTCTCGTACCGTCGGTCCGCGAGGAAGGTGTGACCCATGGAGCGGAGGACAGGAGTGACCATGCAGGGCCGACGGGAGCGCGCGGCGCAGCGCAAGGCCGCGTGGGAGGTGAGCAAGGCCCAATGGCGGGCGGCGGAGAAGAAGCGCAGGGCGTGCGGCGAGTCCCCCGACTACGGCCGCGGCCCGATGGGCCCGCCCAACGCCTTCGCGCTGCTGCCGTGGCTGCTGCTGGGCATGGGCGCCGTCTCCAACGTCATCAAGGGGGAGACCCCCAACCCGTGGATCGGCGGCCTCGGCCTGCTGGTCTTCAACTCCCTCTACATCACGCTGGTGTTCCGGGCCTTCGACCCGAAGGCGCGGGCGGCGGCCGGCACCCGCTGGTGCCTCGTGGCCCTGTGCGCGCTCACCTGCGTCCTCGCCCTCGCCTACGGGGGCAACTGGCTGCTGTTCTTCCCGCTGTGCGGTCTTGCCACCGGCGCCGTGGTCCGGGGCCGCAGGCTCGCCCCCGCCATGTTCGTGGTCACCGCCCTGGCCGGGGTGATCTCGGGGCGGCAGGAGGGCTGGGACACCCTCGGCATCGTCTACGGGACCTTCCTGTCCGGCATGGTCACCGCCACCATCCTCGCCCTGTCCGAGACGGTCAAGCAGCTCCGTGACACCCGGCAGGAGCTGGCCCGGGCCGCCGTCGACCAGGAGCGGCTGCGCTTCTCCCGCGACCTGCACGACCTGCTCGGCCACACCCTCTCGGTGATCGTCGTGAAGTCCGAGGCCGCCCGCCGGATCGCGCCCCGGGACATGGGAGCGGCCCTCGACCAGGTCCGCGACATCGAATCGGTGGGCCGGCAGGCGCTCACCGAGATCCGGGAGGCGGTCACCGGCTACCGCGAGGCCAGCCTGGCCGCCGAACTCGACCGGGCCAGGGGCGCGCTGACCGCCGCCGGCATCGAGCCCGTCGTACGCCAGTCCGGGCCCCCGCTGCCGCCGCAGACCGCGGCCCTGCTCGGCTGGGTGGTCCGCGAGGCCGCCACCAACGCCATCCGCCACAGCGGAGCGGCCACCTGCGAGATCGAGCTGCGCAGCAGCGCTGAGCGGGCCGTACTGGTGATCACCGACGACGGGAGCGGCGTAGGCTCGACCCCGCCGGGCAGCGGACTGACCGGCCTCGGTGAACGGCTCGCCCTGGCGGGAGGCACCCTCGGCAGCGGACCGGCCCCGGGCCGCGGGTTCCGGGTCACCGCCGAACTGCCGCTGGAGCCGACCGGTGGGGACGAGGACGGAGTGGGTCGATGATCAGGGTCCTGCTGGCCGAGGACCAGGGCATGATGCGGGGCGCGCTGGCGCTGCTGCTCGGGCTGGAAGAGGACATCGAGGTGGTGGCCCAGGTCGCCGCCGGGGACGAGATCCTGGCGGCCGCGCTCGAAGCCCGGCCCGACGTCGCCCTCCTCGACATCGAACTGCCCGGCCGCAGCGGCCTCGACGCCGCTGCCGAGCTGCGCACCCGGCTGCCCGGCTGCCGGGTGCTGATCCTGACCACCTTCGGCCGGCCGGGGTACCTGCGCCGCGCGATGGAGGCGGGGGCCGCCGGGTTCCTGGTGAAGGACGGCCCGGTGGAGGAACTGGCCGTCGCCGTGCGCCGGGTGCTCGCCGGGGAGAAGGTGGTCGACCCCTCCCTGGCGGCAGCCGCCCTGGGCGCCGGCCCCAACCCGCTGACCCCGCGCGAGGTCGACGTCCTCCAGGCCGCCGCCGACGGGGCCACCGTCGCCGACATCGCGGGCCGGGTGCACCTGTCCGAATCGACGGTGCGGAACTACCTCTCCGCGGCCATCGGCAAGACGGGCACCCGCAACCGCATGGAGGCCGTACGGGCGGCCCGCCGCCAGGGGTGGCTCTGAGCCGTACGGGTGCGGACCACGTGACGGCCGTCAGTACGCGCCGTTGACGTTGTCGATCGAACCGTAGCGGGCGGCCGCGTAGTTGCAGGCGGCCGTGATGTTCGCGACCGGGTCGTACGAATCCATCGGCGTGCCGGGGACGTGGTAGGCGCGGAAGGTCGGGTCGATGACCTGGAGGAGGCCCTTCGAGGGAATGCCGGCCGCGGCGTTGGAGTCCCAGTTGTTGATGGCCAGGGGATTGCCCGAGGACTCCCGCATCACATTGCGGTGGATTCCGTTGTAGCTGCCGGGAATTCCGTGCCGGGCCATGATGTCCAGGGACTCCCGGATCCAGCCGTCGAGGTTGTTGGCGTACGTGGCCGCGGGCTTGACCGCGGCCTCCGTGACCGCGGTGGCCCCGGCGGCGGCGGCCTTGGCCGCGGCGCCGAGGCGCAGGGTGAGGCCGGGGCGGATGACCGAGGGGTCGGCGCCGATGACGCTGCGGTTGTCGGCGTAGAGGGTCTGCCAGCCGCCGCTCACGGAATGGTCGGCCGCGATCTTCGAAAGGGTGTCGCCGCCCACCACGGAATAGGTGAGGGAGAGCGCCGCCTTTTCGGCGGCGGGCTGTGCCGCCGGCTGCGCCGCGGGCTGTGCGGCGGGCCGCGCGAGGGTGCTCGCCGCGGGTGCCACGGCCGGCTGGGTGACCGCCGCGCCGGCGGTGGTGGCGCTGATCAGCGGGAGGGCGAGTGCCGCGCCCCCCGTGCCGGCGAAGGCCAGCCTGCGGGCGATCCGGTACTGCTTCGGCCGACGGTGCTTACCCTTTGCGGACATGGCGCTGTTCCTCACGTGGGGGTGCGGGAGAGCCCTGGCGCCGACCGGATTCGGTGTGCGGCCGCCGGGAGTGAGGGTGACCGTAGGCGAGCGCGCGGGACCGGAACAAGACGCGAATTTCCCGAGGAGATCGACTTCCCGTCGACGGCCCGGTAAATGACCTTGAATGGAGATCCCGGAAAGCGGCGATTCCCTTTCCGTAAAAAGGAAATCGGCGTGGCGCGGGAATTGATGTTGAAGGGGTGCGCGTGACCGACATCACGGTTTGAAGGGTCGGAATGCCGCTTCGCGCAATACGGTCAATTAGCCGACCGATGCTGCCGATTCGGGCGACCGGCGCGATGGTGGCGAATCGCCCATCATGGGCTCTTTCCGGCGCCGCCGGGCCTCAGAGGGCGGCGGGCAGCAGCTTCCGGATCGCCGCGACGGCGGCCCGCGGCTCGTCGGCGTGGCAGCACACCGTGCGCACCCGGGTCCGCCCGCCCCACGCCCCGACCACCGTGACCGGCCGGACCAGCTCCAGGGTGACCGAGGTCTGACCGGCCACGGCCGCGTCCAGGACCCCCTCCCGGTCCCGGTTCGCGTCCGGGAAGCGGAGTTCCTCGCGGACGGAGTCGATCAGCTCGGCCGGTATCCACAGGTCGAGGGAGGTGCGATGGCGCACGCGCACCCCGGTGGACCCGACCACGTGGGGCCGGGTGACCGCCGCCGCGTGCAGCCCGAGCGCCAGGAGCACCACGTAGAGGTCGAGGACCAGCATCACCAGGTGGGCCACCGGATACGGGGCGAGCATGAACGACACCCCGGCCGTCTCCAGTGCGAACACGAAGACCAGCCCGTACGAGGTCGGCGCCTGGGCCCGCGCGTACCCGACTGCGGTGTCCCCCGCCCCGACGCCGTCCCTGCGCCGGGCCACCCACAGGGCGAGGCTCCGCAGCCGGCGCCGCTCGTGCGCCACGAGCAGGCGCGACCGGGCGAGGGCGCCCGGCCCCGAGTCCCCGGTGCCGTCCTCCCCGTTCCCCATGGCCCCAGTGAACAGGGATCGACTGCTCCGCGCCTAGTGGATTTCGGCCAACTCCTTCACGGTGGCCGCGACCGCCTGCGGTGATGCGGGCAGCAGCGGGAGGCGTACGTCCGGGGTCGGGATCCGGCCCTGTGCGTGCAGTACGCCCTTGACCACCGACGGGTTGGGCTCCGCGAAGGCCGTCGCCGAGAGCCGGGCCAGCGCGTGACCCAGGGCCCGCGCGCGCCCTACGTCACCGGCCCGCCACGCCGCCGCGAGCTCCACGAAGCGCTCCGTCGCCAGATGGGCCGAGGCCAGGATCCCGCCGCCCGCCCCGAGCGCCAGCATCGGTGACAGGTACGCGTCGTCCCCGGCCAGGACGGCGAACCCGTCCGGGAGGTCGCCCAGCAGCGCCACCGTCTCCTGGTCGATGCCGCCCCCGGCGTACTTCAGCCCGGCCACCCCGGGCAGGGCCCCGAGCGCCCGCAGCGCGCCCGCGTCCAGCGGCTGCCCCGTCCGGTAGGGGATGTGGTAGACCACCAGCGGTACGGGGCTCACCCCGGCCAGGCGCGTGAAGTGCGCCAGCACCCCGGCCGCCGAGGGCCGCAGGAACGAGGGCACGGTCACCAGTGCCGCCCCGACCTCCGGCCACCGTGCCAGCCGGGCCAGCGCGGCCTCGCTCGCCCGCGTCCCGCTCGCTCCGGCCCCCACCGTGAGCAGGCCGCCCCGCTCCCGGCAGACCCGGGCGCAGACCCCGGTGACCAGATCGCGCTCGGCCTCCTCCAGCGTGGCCGTCTCCGCGGTGGTGCCGAGGGCCACGATCCCGGCCGCACCCGCTTCGAGCGCCTCGTGGGCGAGCGCCTCCAGGGCCTCCGCGGCGACGTTCCCGGCCCGGTCGAAGGGGGTGACGAGCGGGACGTGGATCCCGTCGAGCGCCGTGGTGTCCGCTGTCGTCTCGTGTGTGTCCAGTCGCATGGGACGAGCTTGGCCCGCTCCGAGCATCGAATCCAGTTCGCATTCCTTACTCGAACCGTAAGCTGGGCCGATGCTCGACGTACGCCGCCTGCGGCTCCTGCGGGAACTCGCCCGTCGCGGCACCATCGCCGCCGTGGCGGAGGCGCTGTCCTTCAGCCCCTCCGCCGTCTCCCAGCAGCTCTCCGTCCTGGAGCGGGAAGCCGGGCTGCCGCTGCTGGAACGCACCGGCCGCACGGTCCGGCTCACCCCGGCCGCCCAGAACCTGGTCCGGCACGCCGACGCCGTCCTGGAGCGGCTGGAGCGGGCCGACGCCGATCTGGCCGAGGCCCGCGGCGGTCTGGCCGGCGCCCTGCGGATCGGTGCGTTCCCCACCGCCACGCGGGCCATCGTCCCGGCCGCCCTGGTGCACCTGGCCCGCCGCCACCCGGGGCTGGAGCCGATGGTGTCCGAGACCGACCCGGCGGCGGTCGCGCACGCGCTGCGGGCCGGGGACCTGGACGTGGCGCTGGTGCACGAGTACGACCTCGTCCCCGAGCCGCCCGAGCCGGGGCTGGCCACGCGGCCGCTGTACCGGGAGGCGATGTACCTGGCCACCCCGGCGGCCACCGCCCCCGCCCCGATGCCCGTCCCCGCCCCCGCGGACGCCGCCCCCGCGGACCCGGGCGCCCCGCCCGCGGGCGGTCCCGGGCAGGACGCGGTCCTGCGCGCGCACCGGGACGATCCCTGGATCACCGCCACCCCCGGTACCCTCTGCCACGCCATGACCGTCCGGGCCTGCCGGGCCGCCGGGTTCACCCCCCGGGTGCGCCACCAGGTGGACGAGTTCGCCACCGTCCTCGCGCTGGTCGCCGTGGGCCAGGGCGTCGCGGTGGTGCCGCAGCTCGGCGTCACCGACCCGGCCGGGCCCGCGGTGACCCTCGTCCGCCTGCGCATGGAACGCCGCACCAAGATCGCCTTCCGCGGCGGGGCCGGGGCCCACCCCGCAGTGGCCGCCTTCACGGCCGCCCTGCGGGCCGCCGTACCACCGGATCTGGCCGCAGCGCGCGCGGAAGCATGACGCAACTCCCGTACCGGGCGGCGCCCGTGTACGTTCGGTGATCCAGACCGATCCGATCAGAACGGGGTATGACGTGACGCATCGCGTACGAGGTGTCATCGCGCGGAGCAAGGGCGCACCGGTGGAGACGACCACGATCCTCGTGCCCGACCCGGGGCCGGGCGAAGCCCTGGTCAAGATCCAGGCCTGCGGGGTCTGTCACACCGATCTGCACTACCGGGAGGGCGGGATCAACGACGAGTTCCCGTTCCTCCTCGGTCACGAGGCGGCCGGCGTCGTGGAGTCCGTCGGGCCGGACGTCACCTCGGTCGCCCCCGGGGACTTCGTCGTCCTCAACTGGCGCGCGGTGTGCGGCACCTGCCGGGCCTGCCGGCGCGGCCGTCCCTGGTACTGCTTCGCCACGCACAACGCCACCCAGCCCATGACCCTGGAGGACGGCACCCCGCTCTCCCCGGCGCTGGGCATCGGGGCCTTCGCCGAGAAGACCCTGGTCGCCGCCGGGCAGTGCACCAAGGTGGACCCGGCCGCCTCCCCGGCCGCCGCCGGGCTCCTCGGCTGCGGGGTGATGGCCGGCCTCGGCGCCGCCCTGAACACCGGCAACGTCGGACGCGGAGACTCGGTCGCCGTCATCGGGTGCGGGGGAGTGGGCAACGCGGCCGTGGCCGGTGCCCGGCTGGCGGGTGCCTCGAAGATCATCGCCGTGGACCTGGACGACCGGAAGCTGGAGTGGGCGCGCGGCCTCGGCGCCACCCACACCGTCAACGGGCGTACGGAGGACGTGGTCAAGGCCGTCCAGGAGCTGACCGACGGCAACGGCGCGGACGTCGTCATCGAGGCGGTGGGCCGCCCCGAGACCTACCGGCAGGCCTTCTACGCCCGCGACCTCGCGGGCACGGTGGTGCTGGTCGGCGTACCGACGCCGGAGATGAAGCTCGAACTGCCGCTCCTGGACGTCTTCGGGCGCGGCGGCGCGCTGAAGTCCTCCTGGTACGGGGACTGCCTGCCCGAGCGGGACTTCCCGCTCCTGATCGACCTCTACCTCCAGGGCCGGCTCGACCTCGACGCCTTCGTCTCCGAGACCATCCCGCTCGACGGGGTCGAGGACGCCTTCGCCCGTATGGAACGCGGCGAGGTGCTCCGCTCGGTCGTTCAGTTCTGACCCGACCCGGCCGCCTCCGGCGGTGACCGGCCCGCGGGCGGACCCGCGGGCCGGGGACGCCGCCGGGGGGTACGGCCCCCCACTGGGGTGCG